>JASHSO010000090.1 GCA_030038715.1 Streptosporangiaceae bacterium | reverse complement strand
CGGGCGGCGCGGGCAGGCCGGCCGTACGACATCTCCAGCCTGCGGCGCATCCTGAGCGTGGGCGTGACATGGAGCGCCGATGTGAAACGCCGCCTGCTCGCGCACGGCGACTTCGTCTGCCGTGACCTCGTGGCAGCCTCCGAGGGCGGTCCGTTTGCCGTCAGCGAGACCAGGCGTGGCGACGAGGTCGTCACGTCCCGGTTCACGCTGCTGCCCGGTGCCCGGGTGATCGACGACGAAGGCCGCGACGTGGTGCCCGGCTCTGGCCTGGTCGGGATGCTGGCGGCGCCTGCCGACGACGAGATCGGCTACCTCGGCGACGAGGTCAAGACCGCGCAAACGTTCCGAACCATCGGCGGCAGGCGCTGGGTGGTCCCGGGCGACGTCGTGTCGCTAGAGGCCGATGGCTCGATTACCTTCCACGGCCGCGGCAGCCGCGTCATCAACACCGGTGGCGAGAAGGTCTTCGCCGAAGAGGTCGAGCAGGTGCTGATCGAGCACCCGAGCGTACGCGACGCGCTGGTGGTCGGGCTGCCCGACGAGCGCTTCGGGCACCGGGTGGTCGCGGTGGTCGCGGCGGCCGGAGACGGCGAGTTGACCGCGGACGCGTTGATCTCCTACGTCGCGCGGCGGCTCGCCGACTACAAGAAGCCACGCAGCCTCGTGTTCGTCGCCGAGATTAGGCGCAGCCCGTCCGGCAAGGCGGACCTGCGCTGGGCACAGGAGGTCGCAGCAAACTCTGGTGGTCGGCCCGGCCTGCCGGCGTGACCGCCGCCTGGCCTACCAACCTGACGGACCCTTGGCCCACGGGCATGACCGCCCCTTTGGGCCGCAAGAGGTACGATATCGCGACGGCATCCAGGAGCCCTTTGACAGCATCACCGGCGGCGATGACTGGGGGAGAACGGCGCTGCTAGTGCGGGGCGGTTGGCGTGATCCGATAAAGGTACTGGAAAGCCCTCGTCAGCGCGTGATCGCTGCAGCGGCAGTGTAGCTAGCCTGGGAAGCTCAGGGCTCTTCCAACCTTGGGCCCCGGCCGGGCTAAGGCTTCGTCTATCTGGCCGTGGTGCCTGATGCATAACGCTTCACAGACTGGACCGTTGATGCGATAAGGAGACAGGGCATGCAGACGCCCAGATACTCCGTCGTCATCCCCGTGTACAACGAAGAAGAGACGATTCCCGACCTCGTCAAGCGGCTGCGGGAGGTCATCGACCGGCTGGACGGCCCGACCGAGGTGGTTCTCGTCGATGACGGCAGCCGGGACCGCAGCCACGAGTTGATGCTGGCCGCCAACCGCGAGGACGCGCGGTTCAAGGTGCTCCAGTTGTCCCGCAACTTCGGGCATCAGAACGCGATCACCGCCGGGATGGACGCCGCCCACGGGCAAGCAGTGATCATCATGGACGCGGATCTCCAGGACCCGCCGGAGGTCATCTTGCAGCTTGCGGCCCGGTGGCAGGAGGGATACGAGGTCGTCTATGCCGTCCGTGAGCATCGCGAGGGGGAGACGCGGTTCAAGCGCACCACGGCGACGCTGTTCTACGGCATGCAACGCAGGCTCGCCGAGATCGAGCAGCCGGTGGACGTCGGCGACTTCCGGCTGGTCGACAGGAAGGCGCTCGACGCCTTCCTGTCGATGCGGGAGCGCAACCGCTACGTGCGCGGCATGTTCTCCTGGATCGGCTTCCGGCAGGCGGCGGTCCCCTACACCAGGGCGTCCCGGCACGCGGGTCAGACCAAGTACCCGATGCGCAAGATGATCAGGCTGGCCGCGGATGGTTTTGTCGGGTTTTCGACGGCCCCGCTCCGCTTCGCGCTGGCGGCTGGGGTCGTAATGGCACTCAGTTCCGTTATCTACGGCATGGTGGCGATCGCGCTCAAGCTTGCCGGCCTGCCTTATGTGCCCGGCTACGCCTCGCTGCTGGTCACCATCACGTTCCTGAGCGGAGTCCAGCTGATCGTGGTCGGGATGGTCGGCCAGTACGTGGCTCGGATCTATGACGAGGTCCGGGCGCGGCCGCTGTACCTGGTCCGGGACGCACGCGGTTTCACTGCCGACAGCCAGCCTCCCCAGCCCGCGGACCCTGCGGAGCGCAGCCCGGAGAACGGGCACGCCGCCTGGCCGGTCATCAGCCAGCGCTCCGTCTCCTCCGACGAGCACGTGCCACCCACCCCGCCGCGTCAATGACTCGGATCAGTCACCAGGATGACGGCCCCGCGGTCTCCGGGGTGATCGAACCGGAGACCCCTGTTCGTCCGCCCGAGCGCTCGACCAGGCGAGCGAGTCTTCCTGCCGCGCTAGTTGGCCGTGCCCGGGTCGACTCGCCTGTCGTTCAGGGCGTGCTCGCGCTCGCGGCGTACCTCGCCGCGTGGCTGCCCACTATGGCCCTCCCGCTCATAGCGCATCCCGCGCGTGCGCAGCTCGACTGGTCCAGCATGGACCCGGACTTCTACGTCTGGAGCCTGCGCTGGTGGCCGTATGCGGTCTCGCACCTGCTGAATCCGCTCGCCACGACCGAGCTGGGCCTTCCGCTCGGGCACGCCTTGCCCTGGGCGACCACGGTCCCGCCGCTAGCCCTGCTGGCCGCGCCGCTTACCGCGGCGGCGGGCCCCGTCGTCTCGTTCAACCTGCTCACGGCGCTGGCGCTGCCGGTCTCGGCCTGGGCCGCATTCGTCATGTGCCGGCGCTTCACCGGGCGCTTCTGGCCGTCTGTAGTCGGCGGTGCCGTGTACGGGTTCTCGGCGTACGAGATAAACCACGTCGGAGCCGGGCAGCTTAACCTGACCGTCAGCCTGCTGCTGCCCCTCATCGTCTACCTCGTGCTGTTGTGGCGTGACGAAGTCGTCTCCTCGCGCCTGTTCGTCGGCCTGCTTGCCGTCGCCATGACGCTGCAGTTTTACCTGTTCATCGAGACGTTCGCTGACATGACGGCGGTCTGGGTGATCGCACTCGCGATCGGTTATGTGCACGCGGGCAGACCTGGCCGGGCTCACGTGCTGCGCCTTGCGCGGCTGGTCGGCCTGGCCTACGTCTTCTCGATTGCTGCGGCGGCGCCTTACCTCGCGGACGCCCTGACGCATGTGCCTCGGAGATTCGTCCACCTAGCCGGGGTTGACCTGGTGAGCCTGGTAGTGCCCAGGCCAGGCCACACGTTCGGACTTGGCTGGCTGGCTCACCTAGCCGGGCTGCCCGTCAATCTGTCGACTGCGGGTTACGTCGGGATCCCACTGGTGCTGATCGTCATAGCGCTCGCGGTCCGCTCCTGGTCGAATAAGACCGCCCGGTTCCTGACCGACCTGGTGATCATCCTGGTAGTGGCCGCGCTCGGCCCCTACCTGTACGTGGGCGGTTCGCGGATCGCCACTTTGCCGTGGTCCAAGCTGTGGGAGCTGC
>JASHSO010000089.1 GCA_030038715.1 Streptosporangiaceae bacterium | reverse complement strand
GCTGGTTACCCTCGGCGATCCTGTCCTTGAGCAGGTAGCCGTAGCCGGCCGAGCCCTCGGCGAGCAGCGAGATGGCATACTCCGGGTCGTTGTACTGGGACAGCACCACAACGCCGGTGCCCGGGTACCGCTTACGCACCTCCTTTGCCGCGTCGATGCCCTCCCGCTGGAAGGACGGCGGCATCCGGATGTCGGTGACCAGCACCTGCGGAGTCGTAGCCTCGGCAGCGCTGATGACCTCGTCGTAATCGGCGGCGACGCCCACGACCTGCAGATCGGCGTGGCGCTCGATGAGCGCGCGTACGCCCTCGCGGACGATCAGGTTGTCGTCTGCGAGCAACACGCCGATGGCGCCGGTGCGTGACTGCGGAGAATTCATCCAGCCAGTTGTCCCACAGCCGCGCCCGCGCCGGCCAGTGAGCGAGCTTTACAACTCGTGGTGGTGCTAGGCACACCGGCAGACGCCGGGCAGCACCGTGGCTGCGTACGCGCAAGCCCCGCCATGGTGTGAGCAGATGCTCGGTCAAGGGAGGGACATGTTGAAACGCATCTGCATGATCACGGGCGCGGCCGCGGTGGCGGCGGCGCTAACAGTCACGCTGGCCGCGGGCTCGGCGCTCGGGTCGCCGTCCAGGCCGCAGTCCGCGCTGCCAGTGCTGACCATCACGATGACCGGAAAGACCATCAAGGTCAGCGGAGCGATGACCTCTGGCGCGGTCGAGGTCGTCTCCAAGGTCAGCGGTGAGCCACAGGGTGATCCGACACTCGTGCGGCTTGACCCCGGAGTAACGCCGTCGGAGGTGCTCAAGGCGGCATCGGGAGACCCTAACAACATCGCGCTGATCGCCAGCGTCGTGTTCAGCCCCCAGGCTGACAGGGGCACCAGCACGGCGCAGGCCTACTTGCAACCCGGTAACTACGTCGCCGCCGACATCGCTTCGTCGGGCACGCCGCCGGTCACGACGTTCACCGTCAGCAAGTCGGCATCGCCAGCCAGCCTGCCCAAGCCCGGCGCCACCATGAGCGCCATCGAGTTCGGTTTCCGCGGGCCAGGCACGCTGCGCGACGGCGAGCTTGTCCGGTTCGGCAACGACGGCTACCTCGTGCACATGATGGTCGGGATCAGGGCACGCACGAAGGCCGACGCCTACCAGATCGCGCGGCTGCTGAAGCAAGGCCGGGAAGGCAAGGCGCAGCAGCTGGCCACGGCCGAGTACAGCTTCTTCAACTTGCTGACGCACGACCAGTATGAGCAGCAGGTCGTGACCAACCAGCCAGGTTACTGGGTACTCGCGTGCTTCATGCAGACCCAGGACGGGCGCGACCACACGCAGCTCGGCATGGAACGAGTGATCCACATCGTGAAGTGAGGCGAGCGCGGCTCGTCTGTTCTGGCCCGCCCGAGCTCGGCTCGGGCGGGCCGGAGCGCTTTCGAGTCGTGGTGCTAGGCACACTGCGCCAGGCCAGGCACCATCCGGTGAAACGCCTGTCAGCATGCTGGCCGGCAGCCCGGCTCCCGGGGCTACGCTCGGAGCATGCGTTACGAAAGCTGCGCCTACGCGCTCTCCTGGATCCCGTCTGAGGCGGTTACCGGAGCCAGCAAAATCGTGTTCGACAGCGGGTTCACCCACTATGACCAGCCACCGCCGGCGGAGATCGGCGACATCGAGGTTCTGCGGGCAACCGACCGATTCCGGTTTGCCAACGTGCTGCGGGCCTGGGCGGAAGTTGACGAGGCCGGCACGATCACCGATGCCGGGTATGCCGGCGGCGGCCTCATGGGCCACACCACGATCCGGCTCGGTGCCATGCAGCACACGTTCCAGGCCGTGCAGCTACCCGACATCCAGCAGCCCCCGGTGATTGACGGCGACCGGGTCACTTTCACCCAGAGCGTCGGCGGCCGGACCGGGCTGCCAGCGCCGCGGCACGTGCGCCGACCGCCCTTCGTCCAGTGGCAGGCGCCACTGGTGTGGACCACGCTCTCGCTGACCGTGCAGGCGGACGGCCAGGCCAGCTACAGCCTCATCGGAGCTAGCTCGTTCCCTCGTCATTGGGTGTATGACGACAACGGTCAGCTATCGCACAAGTCTGGCCTGACGGACTTCACCGATTGGTATCGAACCTCGTTCGGCCGTCACAGCCCGTGGGGTGACGAGGAGTCCGCCGCCTTGGTCACCGCGGTCGAAACCGCGCTCGAGCGGACCTTGTCGGTGCAGCTCATGCACGGCTCGGCCAAGCCTGTCATCACCAGTGCCGAGGAGGGGACGGTGCTGGTGCGGCAGGGCGATCCCGGCACGGATGTGTTCCTGGTGCTTGACGGCGTGATCGCGGTCGAGCGCGACGGCGAGCGGCTGGCCGAGTACGGGCCAGGTGCCATGCTCGGCGAGCGCGCCCACCTTGAGGCAGGCGTCCGCACCTCTACCCTGCTCGCGGTAACGAGGTGCCGTGTCGCGGCCGTTCCAGCCTCCGCGCTGGACCAGTCGGCACTGACCGAGCTATCGGGAGGTCACAGGCGCGAGGAAGGATCGCAGGTCTGACTGGTGCGCCTAAATCTGTGCGGTACTCGCGGATCGACGCCGGCCCCCGGGCCCGAGTTCATCCGCTACGGCGGCCACACGTCCTGCGTCGCGCTTACCGCGGCCGGAGCCGGTCTTCCCGAACTGGTCCTGGACGCCGGCACTGGCCTGCGAGCGGTCACTGCACTGCTCGCGGGCCAGCCGTTCCGCGGCACCGTGCTGCTCACCCACTTGCACTGGGATCACGTGCACGGCCTGCCGTTCTTCCGGGCTGGCGACAACCCCGGCGCTCGCGTGTCCCTGCTGCTGCCGGACCAAGGCAGCGGGATCAGCGCCGAAGCTGCGCTCGAGCGCGGCATGTCGCCGCCGCACTTCCCGATCCGGCCAGGTCAGCTGCGCGGCACCTGGACGTTCGGCTCACTCGCTCCGGGCCGGCTCGCGGTC
>JASHSO010000088.1 GCA_030038715.1 Streptosporangiaceae bacterium | reverse complement strand
GGCGACGGCCGTTACGACGCCGTTCTGGACGCCAGGTTCGCCGTTGTGGTCGCGGGAAACTCTGCTCCGCCCGCCATTAACGGCGGTGCGTTGCTGGCACAGGTGCTGCGCGCCGTACTCGACACATCGCCGCACCTGCACCCGGTCGCCACCAGCGCCCACTTCCTGTGCGTCCCGCGGCTGGCCCCGGCGGAGGTACACGTT
This sequence comes from Streptosporangiaceae bacterium, assembly GCA_030038715.1. Taxonomy (GTDB): domain Bacteria; phylum Actinomycetota; class Actinomycetes; order Streptosporangiales; family Streptosporangiaceae; genus JAJYUU01. The sequence goes on along the minus strand of JASHSO010000088.1, from coordinate 6,163 downwards.
ACCTGGCTGCGGCAGGGCAAGACGGCGGCCACCGCTAGGGCGACACTGACCCAGGACGGGGCGCCGGTGCTAGACACGACGGTGACCACCGGAACAGTGCTTGGCGGGCCCGCCGACGGCGACGCTCGGGCCGCCGGGTCTGAGGCGCTGGCCTGGACGGCTTCTCCGCCGCCGTTCCCGGCCATGTCGGATTGCATCGACCTCGGCAAGTGGTCGGGCACGACCGGGGCAGACGGGTTGGAGGGCTACGCCGCGCAAGTCGAGGTGCTGCTCGACCCTGCCAGTACCGGCTGGCGGACCGGGGCACCATCCGGCATCCCGGAAATGCGTGGCTATTTCCGGCTTAGGGAAGACCGCGACCTGGACGCCTACCTGCTCGCGCTGGCCGTCGACGGGTTGCCGCCGGTGGTGTTCGGGCTTGGCGCGACTGGATGGGCCCCGACCGTCGAGCTCACCTGGCACATGCGGGCCGTGCCTTGCCCCGGACCACTCCGGGTCGCCGCCCGCTGTCGGCACGTCAGCGGTGGCTGGTTCGACGAGGAAACCGAGGTGTGGGACGCCGCGTGCCACCTGGTGGCGCAGAGCAGGCAGCTGGCCAGGGTGGGGCGCGGCAGGCTGCGCGGAGGGGCCGCCGTTACGGCACCGTCTTGATTTTCCAGACGACAGCCGAGCCAAGTGCGGCGACGATCGCGGTCGCGCCGAACAGGGCTGGATAGCCGAGGAAGTCGGCGATCGGAGCCGCGATCGCCGAGCCGATCGCCGTCGGGCCGACGATCGCGATGTTGATGATGCCGAGGTCCTTGGCCCGGTCCTTGGCCGCGGGCAGCACCTGGGTGATCAAGGCCTGGTCGACGGCCAGGTAAGCGCCGAAGCCAACGCCAAACAGGACCGCGGCGACCTGCGAAGCAGGCCATGTTTCCTCGAACGTCAGCAGCAGCGCAGCGACCCCCATCAGGGCGCCGGACACCGTCACGATCATCTTCCGCTTGCCCATCCGGTCCGAGATCATCCCGCCAACAATGGCAGTGATCACCACGCAGACCGTGTAGATGACGATCAGGATGAGCAGGCCGCTGGCGGCCGACATGTGGTAGTGCTGCTCAAGGTGGATCTTGTCGCGCAGGAAGTACAGCAGGTACAGCGTGCCCATCGCGATCGCCAGCGACGCCAGGAAGCGCGTCAGCCAGGCCCAGGCGAAGTCCGGGTACTCCTTCGGGCTAATCCAGTAGGAGGCCAGCAGCTTGCGCCAGGAGAACGGGTTACGGTGCGCAGGGTCCAGCGGATGGTCGTCGGTCAGCATCGCGAACGGGATTGCCAGCGCGAAGAACAACAGGCTTAGCGCCAGGTAGCCGGGCACTAGCTTGGAGTCGAAGACATCGACGACCAGGACCGTGCCGGCGACCAGGCCGAGTGCCTGCGGCATGCCCACCCAGCCCGCAACGGTGGCCCGCTGCGGGATCGGCACGTGGTCGGGAATGGCCGCGCTCAGGCTGGCGTACTCGCCGTTTTGGAAGGCACTGAACAGGACCCATAGCACCGCGACGCCGGCGACGGTCCGCTGGTGCCCGAGCACGATCATGCAGGCCGCCCCCAGCAGGGCCATGGCGAGCGTCCACCGGTGCCTGCGGCCGCGCAGCCTGCCGATGCCGAACGCCGGGGTGGTCCGGTCCGACAGCGCACCGGCCAGCGGCGTAGCCAGCACCGAGGCCACAGCGCCGACCGCCGACACCAGGCCGAGCGTGAGCAGCTTGGTACGCGGGTCGATGTCCTGCAGTTGGATGGGCAGCAGCACCTGCGCAGGGGTTAGCGCGGCCATCCACATGCCCAGGCTGGCCAGGCTCAGTCCGGTGATCCAGGCCGGTCGCACGTGCACCGTCGGCTCGGCGAGCGCCAGCGAAGTCGGGAGATCCCGGTCGGTCGACTGCTCGGTCATCACACCTCCGCCGCCGGTCGGCTGGCTGCAGGACTAGGCGGGATCCGTGGCCTCGGATCATGCCGTTTTGCGGATGATAGTGGTAGTAGCGGCCCAGTAACGCCGGGCAGGTTAGCCTTGGGGGCTGTGCGTGCAACGGTTGTGGGCTGCGCGGGCAGCTTTCCTGGACCAGATAGTCCGGCGTCCTGTTATCTGATTGAGGCGCAAGGTTTCCGGCTCGTCATCGATATGGGGAACGGGGCGCTCGGCGCCTTGCAGCGGTACGCCGCGCTGGACGAGATCGACGCGATATACCTGAGCCACCTGCATGCCGACCACTGCCTTGACATGTGCGGCTACTGCGTGGCGCAGCTGCACGCCCCGGACGGCCGGCGGCCGAAGATCGCGGTATACGGACCCGCGCGCACCGCCGAGAGGCTGAGTAGGGCGCTCGCGCTCGACTCGGGCAGCGATATGACGGATGCGTTCGAGTTTGTCACACTCGAGCCGGGCACGATGGACGTGGGCCCGATGCGGATCACCACTGCCCGGATGAACCATCCGGTGGAGACCTTCGGCGTCCGGATCGAGCACGACGGCCAAGTGCTGGCGTACTCCGCGGATACCGCACCGTCCGACGAGCTTGTCCGGCTGGCGGCGGGTGCGGATGTGCTCCTCTGCGAGGCGTCGTACATCGCCCGGCCCGACTTGCCACCTAACCTCCACCTCACCGCGCGACAGGCGGCCGAACATGCCACCAGGGCAGCGGCGGCCGAGCTCGTGCTGACCCACCTGGTCGCCTGGAACGACCCGGCAACGACGCTTGCGGAGGCGGCGCCGGCTTTCGGCGGCGACCTGCGGCTGGCCTCCGCCGGCGCGGTGCTGCTGGCTGGCAGCGCGGCCTGACCGAAGCCGCCTGTCGGGTCAGGCCGGCGTTGCCTGCATAGACTCAACTGCCATGCGCGTTCTAGTCACCGGTGGCGCCGGGTTCATCGGGTCGCACCTGGCCGACGCTCTGGTGGTGCGAGGCGACGACGTGGCCATCGCCGACGATCTGTCATCGGGCCGGCCCGGCCGGGTACCGGAACAGGCAGCGCTGCACAAGCTGAGCGTGGCCGACTCCGATTCGCTGGAAGCGCTGGTCGGCGACTTCGGGCCCGAGCTGATCTGTCACCTAGCCGGTCAGATCGAGGTCAGGGCCTCTGTCGTCCGGCCGGCCGAGGACGCCAGGGTCAACATCGTGGGCACGGTCAACGTCCTGGAAGCCGCGCGGGCCGTCGGCGCCCGGGTGCTTTTCTGCTCGACGGGCGGCGCCCTGTATGGCCGGGACGCGCCGATCCCGTCCCTTGAGGACGTGCTGCCGCTGCCCGAGTCGCCGGGCGGCGTTGCCAAGCACTGCGCCGAGCAGTACGTGGGCCTGTACAACCGGCTGCACGGCGCCAGCCACGCCGTGCTCCGGCTCGCCAATGTCTACGGGCCGCGCCAGGACCCGGCCGGGCAGGCAGGCGTGGTGACGATCTTCTGTGCGCAGGCGCTGGCCGGCCGGCGGCCGACGATCTACGGCGACGGTCGGCAGACGCGGGATTACGTCTATGTCGCCGATGCTGTGGCCGCCTTCCTCGGCGCCGCCGACCGGGCACGTCCCGGTACCTGGAACATCGGTACCGGCGTCGAAGTCAGCGTGCTGGAACTAGCCCGGGTGATCAGCGACGTCGCGGGGCGGCCGGTCGACCCGGTCTTCGTGTCGGCCAGGCCAGGCGAGCTGCTGCGCGGCGCCCTGGCCTGCGGGCAGGCGCGGCGCGACCTGGGCTGGGCCCCGGCGACCCCGCTTAGCACGGGGGTGGAGCGGGTGTACCGGTGGATCGAGGCCGGCGCGCCGGAGCGCGGCAGGTAGTGACGAACACCGTCACCGGCCGGCCGGCCGCACCGGTAACGGGGAGAACCTCGGGTCGACGCGCTGTTGCGAGCCGGCTATAGCTGGCTCGCGAGCTGAGCGTCCAGCTCCCCGAGGACTCGGTAGCAGCTGAGGACGCTGCGAACGCTGGAGTTCGGTTCGCGTGCTTCGCGGATCGCCGCGACGAACTCGCGGTCCTGCAGCTCGATGCCATGGGTGGAAACGTCGACCCCGGACACGTCGACCGGCTCCTCGCGCCCGGTGACCAGGTCGTCGTACCGGGCGATGTAGGTGCCGTTGTCGCAGATGTAACGGAAGAAGGTGCCAAGCGGCCCGTCGTTGTTGAAGCTCAGTGAGAGAGTGCAGATCCGGCCGCTGGGCGTCCGCAGCTGAATAGACATGTCCATCGCGATGCCGAGCTCCGGGTGCAGCGGCCCCTGCACGGCGTTGGCGATCTCGGTCTCTTCGCCGGTCTGGTACTGGAACAGGTCGACGGTGTGCGCGGCGTGGTGCCACAGCAGGTGATCGGTCCAGCTGCGGGGCTGGCCGAGGGCGTTCATGTTGGTGCGGCGGAAGAAGTACGTCTGCACGTCCATCTGCTGGATGGACAACTCGCCGGCCGCGATCCGACGGCGGACCCACTGGTGCGACGGGTTGAACCGGCGGGTGTGCCCGACCATGCAGACCAGGCCGGTCTCCCGCTGCACGCGGTCGACCTGCTGGGCGTCGGCCCAGCTGTCCGCGAGCGGGATCTCGACCTGCACGTGCTTACCCGCGCGCAGGGCGGCGATGGCTTGCTCGGCATGCAGCTGGGTCGGCGTGGCGAGGATGACAGCATCGACGTCGTCGCGCGCGAGGACCTTGTCCAGGTCGGTGTCGGCGTGGTCGGCGCCGTACTTGCGGGCCACCTGCTCGGCCTGCTCCAGCCGGCGGCTGACCACGGACGTGACGGCGACGCCATCGATGGCGGCGAGGGCGTCCAGGTGCTTGATGCCGAAGGCCCCCGCCCCGGCCACTGCGATCCGCATGAAGTCTCTCCTACTGGTCGGCCGGGCGGAGCACCAGATGCCCGACCGCGGTGTTGGACCCGGGAACGTGGTAGTGCCGGTGCAGTTCCTCGACGTCGGGGCCGAGAGCTCCGCGCATGATCAGCCAGGCCACCAGCTCGATGCCCTCCGAGCCCGCCTCGCGCAGGTACTCGAAGTGCGAGAGCCTTGCCAGGTCCTCCGGATCCTTGATCAGCCGGTCAAAGAACGCGTTGTCGAACGGTTTGTTGATGAAACCCGCCCGGGGACCCTGCAGCTGGTGACTCATCCCGCCGGTGCTCCAGACCTGAACCGACAGATCCTCGTCGAAGCTCTGCACGGCGCGCCGGATGGCCTTGCCCAAGTTCAGGCAGCGGTTGCCGGTCGGCACCGGGTACTGGACCACGTTCACGGCCAGCGGGATGACCCGGGTCGGCCACTGCTCGGGCTGGCCGTAGACCAGGGACAGGGGAACCGTCAGCCCGTGGTCGACCTGGAGCTCGTACATCAGGGTCAGGTCGAACTCGTCTAGGATGAGCGACTCGGCCAGGTGCGCGGCCAGGTCGGAGTGGCCCTGGACGACCGGCACCGGCCGGGGGCCGTAGCCCTCGTCGGCCGGCGGGAACTCGTCGGCGCAGCCGAGCGCGAACGTGGGGACGACGTCCGGGGTGAATGCGGACGCGTGGTCGTTGTAGGTGAGAATGACCACGTCCGGCGGGTTGACCGCGGCCCACTTCTTCGTCCAGTCGTACCCGTCGAACACCGGCTGCCAGTACGGCTCCTCGGTCTTGCCGAGGTCGATCGCGGCACCGACGGCCGGGATGTGGCTGGTGGTGAGCCCGGCGGTGATGCGTGCCATGTCAGTTACCGTCCTTGATAGAGCGCCAGCCCTCGGGCGAGCGCCCGCCAGACAACATCATCTGCTGGTAGTCCTCGACGCTCATGCCGGTCATCGTGCTCACTGCCTGTAGGTAGCTCAGCCCGTCGGTGGCGAAGACCTTGGCCAGGAAATAGATGTTGCCGCCAAGGTCGAGCATGGCGTTGTAGTCGCGGGCAAGCACGGCCTGCTTCTGTTCCTCACTCATGGGCCACTCGTCGAGGTAGGTGCGCTCGCCGGCCTTGAACCGCTCGCGGTTCTCCGCCTTCATCAGGCTCATGCAGAACTTGTTTAGCTCGTAGCCCTGCTTGGCGCGCTTAGCCGTGAACACCCGAGTGCCAGGGATGTCATCGAACTGCGCGGTATAGGTATTCATCAGGTCTCCCAGTACAGGCGCATCGGGTTGTCCACCAGCAGCCGACGCTGCAGGTCCTCGCTCACCGCGATCCGCGGGA
>JASHSO010000087.1 GCA_030038715.1 Streptosporangiaceae bacterium | reverse complement strand
CTAGCCGCTGTGACACCCTTCACGACCTTGACGACCTTGATGCACCAGCAAGTACCTCCGGCACGGCACGGCGGCAGCACCCGACCGTGAACGAGACCTGCTGGCCGGCGAGGCACCCGGTCCGCGCTGCTGGCCGTCGCGCATCCGGGCGGTGAGCGACACCGGCAGCACCGGGTCGCCGGCTAACGCAGGGCCTCGCGGAGCCGGCCGATCGCCTCGGTCAGGGTCGGCGGCCTGGCGCGCGGGTGCCAGTCGTCGAAGGCCGCCACGACCTCCTGCGCCGCCGCTCTCAGCTCACCCCCGCCGCGCGCGCCGCCCGCAGACTTCGGCGTTTGCTCGAGGACGAACGTGCCCACACCTGGCCGGTGCTCGATCAGCCCCATCGAGATCAGCGTCCCGTGCACCCGCCCCGCCGTCGTGCGCCCCACGCCATGCAGCTCGCTCAGCTCCCGCGCCGACGGGAACCTGTCCCCCGCCCCGCGCGATCACGCCAGAGTAGTGGCGGGTCAGACGCTCAAACCGGGTATCGAAGCTGCCCAGGTCACCCTGCGTCATGCGCTGCGCTCGTCTCCGCTGTGCTTGTCACCTGCCATGGTGGACACCATTATCCTCCCGCGCCCTCTTGCTCAGGCCGACAGCACCATGTAAGGCGGTCTGCAGCACACCACTACTACAGCACTCATGGAGGGTGGCTTCGGGCGAGGACTGGCATAGTGGCTCCCGGCGGTCACTGAAGATCCATCCAAAAGACTCTGACCTGCGCCCCGAGCAGGACTCGAACCTTCGGCCTACTGCTTGGGAGGCAAACCCGGACGATGCCATGCCACGTCCAGCGGCGACGGCCGGTGTTGGCTCCCAGTTTGGCTCCCCTTGACATCCTGCCGCTCGCAGGCTCTCGGCTTTCGCGAGCACCTTAAAAAGTCGGCATACCGTATGACCGATGCGCCGCGTTCTGTATGGCACATCTTCCGCATTCCGTATGATCCACTGACCGCGTTCTGTATGATATCTGCGTGGCACCGATGCTGGAACGGGCTATCACCGACAGGTATGAAGACACGGTCACCTCCCGCCGGGTGACCGTGGTGACTGGTCCCCGTCAGGCCGGCAAGACGACACTGGTACAAAGTCACCTCCGGGGCGGCACGCTGCGCAACCTCGATGACCCGGGCACGCTGAGTGCCGCCGTCGCCGATCCCGTCGGCTTCGCAGAAGCAGGCTCCGGGCCGCTGGTCATCGACGAGGTCCAGCGAGCCGGCGAGCCGCTGGTACGCGCGATTAAGCTCGTCGTTGACCGAGACCCCCGTCCCGGCCAGTTCGTGCTGACCGGCTCCTCCAACTTCCTGACCGTCCCGACGATCTCCGAGTCGCTGGCAGGCAGGGCCGGCTTCGTCGAGGTGTGGCCGTTCACCCAGGGCGAGATCAGCGGCAGGCCGGACCGGTTCATCGACCAGGCACTGTCAGGGCCGGCGGCGTTTAGCGCCTACCAGCCGGGCCGCTCCTTCAGCCGGCCTGACCTGCTGCAGCGCGTCTGCGCCGGCGGCTACCCCGAGGTCCAGCAGCTCACCGCCAGGCAGCGGCCGGGATGGTTCCGCGACTACGTCCGCACCACCATCGAACGCGACGTAGTCGAACTGTCGGGCATCCGCAAGGTCGCCGAGATGGGCCAGCTGCTGCGCCTGTTCGCCGCGCGCACCGGCTGCGAACTGGTCATGCAAGCCGTCATCAACGATGCTCCCCTTGAGCGGCAGGCGGTCTATAACCACCGGGCCTGGCTGGAGACCATCCACCTGCTCACCACCGTGCCAGCCTGGTCCCGCAACCTCACCCGCAGGGTCAAGCGACGTCCCAAGCTCTTCCTCACCGACCCCGGACTCGCGGCCTGGCTGCTGGGCAAGACTCCCGAGGCCCTAGCCAACCCCGAAGACCCGGCGACCGGCCAGCTCGTGGAGACGTTCGTCTTCGCCGAACTGCGCCGGCAGCTCACGTGGGCAGCCACCGATACCGCCATCTTCCACTGGCAAGACCGCGAAGGCGCTGAGATCGACTTCGTCCTGGAAACCACCGACGGCCGCATCATCGGCATCGAGGTCAAAAGCCGCCAGACCGCCAGACCCGAATGGTTCCGCTGGCTAACCCAGATGCGCGACAGCCTCGGCAGCAGGTTCATCGTAGGCATCGCCCTCTACGCCGGCAACAACGTGCTCCCCTTCGGCGACCGCCTCCTCGCCACCCCCATCTCCGCCCTATGGGAACTATGAACTGCCCGTTGCGCGGTGCAGTACATGCTGCGTCTACATACTCATCATCAGGAAGTTGGACCTCGCCACTTCCCTCCCCCCTGTCAACGGCACGCAGTGGAGCAGGGCATCACCGCGTCGGTCTTCGGCACGAGCATCTGGCAGTGGCTTTCCGCCGAAGCGATCAGGCCCTGGCATGTCCGATCGTGGATGTTCCCCAGCGAGCCCCGCGCGCTGGCCGGCTAAGGTGCAGCGACCGTCACCAGGATCCAACATCCAGCGGCGCTCATTTCCTGCGGCTGTCGCCCGGCCTGAACGCGCACAAGCACGAGACCGTGCACAGCGCAATCGACAGAATCTCCGCCGACCTACAGCGACTCCGCGAAATCGTCGCCTGACCGGCACGCGGCCTCAGCAAGAGCCGCCGGACTCCGTCGAATCCGCCGGCAGGGACCGCCAACGGAGCGCGGCTTGCCAGAAAGTGAGAGGCTCCCAGGAAGCGCGGCTCCGCTGGGAGGCTCAGAAGAAACCCAGGTTGGGAAGCAGCTTGGCGACGGACTCGATGATCTCGCTGGCTGTCCCCAGCGACTCGGCAGCCTCGGCCTCGTCAGCTTCCTCGGTTGGGTAGAGCGGATACTCCAGCTCATTGCGCCTGCGGCGCAG
>JASHSO010000086.1 GCA_030038715.1 Streptosporangiaceae bacterium | reverse complement strand
CTACCGACTCGCCGAGGCTCGTCTTGCCGACACCGCGCGGGCCGGCCAGGGCCAGCACCGCCCCGCTGCGCCGTCCGCCGACCAGCTGCAGACCGCGATCGGACCGCCGCTTACGAACGGCCAGGTACTCGATGATCCGGTCCTTGACATCGTCCAGGCCGGCATGGTCGGCGTCCAGCACGGCCCGGGCACCGCTGATGTCGTACTCGTCCTGCGTGCTGGTGTTCCACGGGACTTCCAGCAGCGTGTCGAGCCAGGTCCTGATCCACCCGGCCTCGGGAGACTGGTCGGAGCCGCGCTCCAGCTTGGCTGCCTCCTTGAGGGCAGCCTCGCGGACCTTATCCGGCAGGTCGGCGGCCTCGATCCTGGTCCGGTAGTCGTCTTCTTCGGAGGCAGGCTTGCCGTCCAGCTCGGCCAGTTCCTTACGGATGGCGGCGAGCTGCTGGCGCAGCAGGAACTCGCGTTGCTGCCGCTCCATGCCTTCGCGGACGTCGTTGCTGATGGTCTCGGCCACGTCCAGCTCGGCTAGGTGGTCGCGGGCCCAGCCGACGAGCAGTTCGAGCCGCGCTTGCGGGTCGATCGTCGCCAGCAGCTCGCGGCGCTGGTCGAGGCTGAGGTAGCCGGCGTAGCCCGCGCTGTCGGCCAGGGTCGACGGGTCAGTCATGCGCTGCAGCACGTCGACGAACTGCCACGCACCGCGCTTCTGCAGGATCGCGGCGGCCAGGCCGCGGTACTCGCGGGCCAGGTCGGCCGCCCGCGCGGTCGGCTCGGGCTCCTCGAGGATGCTGCCCTCCACCCACAGGGCCTGGCCGGGACCGACAGTGCCGGTGCCGATCCTGACCCGGGCGACGCCGCGCACGACAGCCGCCCGTTCACCGGTCGGCAGCCTGCCGACCTGCTCGATGGTGGCCAGCGTGCCGATGGGGGAGTAGCTGCCGTTCGGCCGCGGCACCAGCAGGAGGCGGGCCTGGGTCTCCGCGCCCGAAGCCGCGGCCGCCAGCTGGGCGGCTTCGATCGCCGCCCGCGACTCGGCGGCGGAGAGGTCGAGCGGTACGACCATGGTTGGCAGCACGACATTGTCGTCCAGCGGCAGTACCGGCAGCGAGAGAGTCTCGGCCATGATGGGATCACTTCCCGAAGCTTGCTTACGTGCTTACGGAGCTGTAAACAAAGTTCGAGGTTTTTTGTTCCTGGGGTGTGAGATGTTCGCCGCCAGCGGACGGGGCTATCCCACCGGGAAATGCCGCAGGCCCACCGCGTACTCGCAGCCCGCGCCAAGTCCGACATAGCCACTCATTTTCCGGAGGAAGTCGCCGGGGTCGAAGTCGCCGCCAAGGCCCGCCAGGTAGGCGCGATGCTCCTTCAGCGAGGCGATGCCCGCTTCGATGGTGGCCGTGACGTCGACGAAGTGGCTTGGATCACCGGTGCCCACCACGTAGGCGTCGTTGATATGGGAACGCGGGAGGCCGAGGTCGCTGAACACCCACTCGTTCGCCGCGTCCCGGCAGGCGTCCAGAACGGCAAGCCCGACCGCCCGGTGGTCGGCATGGTTGACCGGACCGTCCTCGGCCCACGTCAGGTCGAAGCTCATGGTGACCACGACTTCGGGCTGCAACTCGCGGAACGTCCTGGCCAGGTCCCTGCGCAGCGGAACGCCATACTCAATGAGCCCATCCGGGTAGCCGAGGAACCTCAGCTCCGACACGCCGACGACGGCCGCGCTGCGGCGCTCCTCCTCTTCGCGCAGCGGTCCGACCTCCGCGGGGTCCTGTCCCGCTATGCCCGCTTCGCCGCTGCTGACAAGCACATACGAGACGTGCTTGCCCTGCCCCGTCCAGCGGGCCACGGCGGCGGCAGCGCCGTACTCCAGGTCGTCCGGGTGAGCCACGACCGCAACCGCACGGTCCCAGTCCTCGGGCATCGGCTTCACAGGATCAGCTTGCCACCCCGCGCCGCAGCGGGCGACGGGCTCGCCGCGCGCGGCCGCTGCTGGACTGCGGCTCATCGGTAAGCTTGCGGGACGTAGACCCCGGCAGCAAGCGAGGTCAGCGCGCTGCTGAAGGCCTGTGAGCCAGGTGGCTGAGGGGAGCTGGTTCCCCTGCCGGGTGACCGAGGGGAGCTTTCCTGTCGTGCCGAACGCAGTCGTCCGGAGCACCGAGGATCGAGCGCCGCTGAACGTCGCGCTACTCGGCTGCGGTGTGGTCGGCTCGCAGGTGTACCGGCTGCTGACCGAGCAGTCCGCCGACCTGAAGGCCAGGGCCGGGGCGCCCTTGCGCGTGGTTGGCCTCGCCGTGCGCGACCCGCAGCGGGCACGCCAGGTCGCTGTCGAGGCCGAGCTGCTGACCACCGACGGGCTTGCCCTGGTGAGCAGGCCCGACGTGGACATCGTGATCGAGCTGATCGGCGGCATCGAGCCAGCCCGCACGCTGCTGCTGGCTGCCCTGAAATCCGGTAAGTCGGTCATAACAGCTAATAAGACTCTGATCGCTGCTGACGGGACGGAGTTGCATAGGGCGGCGCGCGAGGCGGGTGCCGACTTGTACTACGAGGCAGCGGTGGCCGGCGCGATTCCGCTGCTGCGGCCGCTGCGCGAGTCGCTGGCCGGCGACGAGGTCAGGCGGGTGCTCGGCATCGTCAACGGCACGACGAACTTCATCCTGGACCGGATGGACAGCTCGGGCGCCGACTTCAGTGCGGCGCTGGCCGAGGCGCAGGCCCTCGGCTACGCCGAGGCCGACCCGACAGCGGACGTCGCGGGCTTCGACGCGGCGGCGAAGGCGGCGATCCTGGCCAGCATCGCGTTCCACAGCGAGGTCACAGCCGACGATGTCTACCGCGAGGGCATCCTGTCGGTCACCGCGGCCGATATCGCCAGCGCTAGGACGCTCGGCTGCGTGGTGAAGCTACTGGCGATCTGCGAGCGGTGCGACGGCGGCATCTCCGCCCGGGTGCACCCGGCGATGATCCCGCGCGACCACCCGCTGGCTGCCGTGCGCGAGGCGTACAACGCCGTGTTCGTGGAGGCGGAGGCCGCCGGTCGGCTGATGTTCTACGGGGCAGGCGCGGGCGGGCAGCCGACGGCCAGCGCCGTGCTGGGCGACACGGTAGCCGTGGCGAGGAACCTGCTCGCCGGCCTGCGCGGCCCGGATGCGTCCACCTACGCCGGCCTCCCGCTGGTGCCGATCGGTGACGCGCGCACCAGCTACTACGTGCAACTGGACGTGGCGGACCGGCCCGGCGTGCTGGCGCCGATCGCTGATGCGTTTGCCCAGCACGGCGTGTCGATCAAGGCGGTCAGGCAGGAGGGCCGTGGCGACGACGCCAACCTGATCATCATGACGCACACCACCAGGGAGGCGGCGCTGGCCAAGACCGTCGCGATGCTCGGTGCCATGGAAGCCGTCCGCAACGTTGACAGCGTGATGCGGGTAGCGGCGTTGGAGGACGAGTGACCCCGGTGACCAGGGCGAGCCCGTGGCGGGGCGTCATCGACGAGTACCGCGCCAGCCTGCCTGTGCCGCAGGGGACGCCGGTCATCTCGCTGGGCGAGGGCGGCACGCCGTTGCTGCCTGCCCCGGTGATCTCCGACATCACCGGCTGCGCCGTCTATCTCAAGATCGAGGGGGGCAACCCGACCGGATCGTTCAAGGACCGCGGCATGACGGTCGCGGTCACGCTGGCGGCCGCGCGCGGTGCCAGCACGGTGATCTGCGCCTCGACCGGCAACACCAGCGCGAGCGCCGCCGCCTACGCGGCGCGGGCTGGCCTGGGCTGCGCGGTGCTGGTGCCGAGGGGCAATATCGCACTCGGCAAGCTTGCCCAGGCACTCGCGCACGGCGCTCGGCTACTTCAGGTAGACGGGAACTTCGACGACTGCCTGGAACTGGTACGCAAGCTCGCTGCCGATTACCCGGTGGCGCTGGTCAACTCGGTGAATCCGGAGCGGCTGCAGGGCCAGAAGACGGCGGCCTTTGAGATCGTCGACGCTCTCGGCGACGCGCCGGACATACACTGCCTGCCGGTCGGCAATGCCGGGAACATGGCCGCATACTGGCTCGGTTACCGCGAGTACCTGGCCGAGGGCCGGTCGGCAAGCGCTCCCCGGCTGCTCGGCTTCCAGGCAGCGGGGGCGGCTCCGATCGTCGCCGGGCGGCCGGTACCGGACCCGGCCACCATTGCGACCGCGATCCGGATCGGCAACCCGGCGTCCTGGCGGCTAGCCGAGGCCGCGCGGGAGGAGTCGGGCGGGCTGATCGCGGCTGTCACAGACGAGCAGATCCTGGCCGCTTACCGACTGCTTGCCGGACGGGAAGGGGTGTTCGGCGAGCCGGCCTCGGCTGCGCCCGTGGCCGGGCTGCTGCAGGCTTGCGAGGCTGGCCAGGTAGCACCCGGTTCCGTCGTGGTGTGCACGATCACCGGCCACGGGCTGAAGGACCCCGACACCGCTGTGGCGGGCGCGCCCGTCCCGCCCACGATCGGCATTGACGTCACGGCCGCAGCCGCGACGCTGGGCCTGTGATGCCGGGCAAGCCGCGTTGACCTGGCTGGACGGGCCGATCGCCGTCCGGGTTCCGGCGACAAGCGCCAACCTGGGCCCGGGTTTCGACTCCCTCGGCCTGGCACTGGGCCTGCACGACACCGTGCAGGCCTCCGTGCTGCCCTCAGGGACGCAGGTGCACGTCACCGGGGTTGGTGCCGACTCTGCCGACGTGGGTGAACAGCACCTGGTCATCCGCGCCATGCGCGCTGGGTTCGAAGCCATCGGCGCGCAGCCGTCCGGGATCTCGATTGTGTGCCGGAACGGGGTGCCCCAGGGATACGGTCTCGGCTCGTCCGCGGCCGCGATAGTGGCCGGACTGATGGCGGCCAGGGAGTTGGCCGGCTTGCCCGGCGCGGCAGCCCTGTCAGATGACACCCTGCTCCGGCTCGGCGCCGACCTGGAAGGTCATCCCGACAACGTCGCGGCATGCCTGTTGGGCGGGCTGACGATCGCCTGGCGGGCGGTGACCGGCGTGAAAGCGGTCCGGCTGACGCCGCTCGCCAGCCTGGCCCCGGTGATCTGCCTGCCTGCGGAGCCGCTGCCGACCGAGGCTGCCCGACAGGTCCTGCCCAGCCGGGTACCACACGCCGACGCCGCCGCCAACTCGGCCCGGGCGGCACTGCTGATCGCGGCGCTCACCGGCGACCCGGACCTGCTGCTCGATGCGACCCAGGACTTCGTGCACCAGCGCTACCGGGCCGCGGCGATGCCAGCCACGGCGGACCTTGTCTCGCGGCTGCGAGACGCCGGCATCGCGGCGGTCGTGTCCGGGGCTGGTCCCGCCGTACTAGCCCTCACCGTGCGCGGCCGTGAGCCTGGCGCCGAGGCCGTTGCCCAGATCGCCGCCGGGGCCAGTCCGGCCTGGCAGGTACTGTCGCCCACGGTCGATCGCGAGGGTGCCCGGGTGCTGCCCCGCTAGCCGCGCCTCAGGCGCACGCCTGCCGCTCGCAGGCCGGCCTCAACTGTGGCGGTCGGGCTCAGGCTGCCCGCGATAGTTGTGCAGAGTCGTGAGCTCGAACCAGCGATCGCGAACGTTGACGCGCCGGTTCCCGAACCACACTCCCCAGCCGACCGTGAAGCCGATGCGTCTGCGCAGGAACCGGTGCCGCATGATCAGGCGGGCATAGCGGCCGCGGGACGGACGCCGCCGGCCGAGGTCCGGCCGTGCCGGGGACACGTGCCGCTCGACGGCCGCGACGTGGTGGTGGACCAGCGAGAAGCGCTGGTCTTCGTCCAGCCTGAGCTCCTCCCCGAGCCGCCAGGCGGCCTGCCACTCGAGATGCCTCAGGGCCTCGGCGCTGTCGCGGCTGCGCACCCGGTCGACAGGCAGGTGTTCCTGCCGCCAGCACAGCACGGTCCACGCCCGCTGGTCCAGGTCGGCGACGGGCAGTGGCGGGCGGTCCAGCGAGCCCGCGGGTGCGAGCGCCGGCATCGCGATCGGGGGCATGCCGACGTCCATCCCGATGCCAGCCAGGGCGGTTGCCCGGACTGTTGCGTTATCGAGTCCGGCGAGGTTCAGCGCCTGGAGGACCTCCGGCGTAGCCTGGTCGATCAGCGCAATGAGCAGGTGCTCGGCGGCTGGCGCATGACCGCTGGCTGCGGCGAATGACCTGGCCGCTTCCTGAGCCTGCAGGTGCAGATAGCCCGCGCGGTCCCCGAGTTCGCCGGCCGCCGCCACGATTTCCCGAAGCGACCGCCCGGCTCCTGGGTCGAGAGCCGCCGCGGCGCAGCCCGTTCCCTCCGAGATGCCCACGAGAAAGTGGACAGGTCCGCAGCGACGGCCACCCTCATGCGCGAATGCAAAGCCGCGCTGAATCGCCTCGTGGTAAGGGCCGCTAAGGTCGTCGTCCGGCACGGGACCAGCATGCGACCAGGCGCTCGCGCTGTCTACCGGCGTGGCCGTGGGTCAGCGCCGGTATCCGGTGACTTCTTCCAGGACCGCACCGGTGGCGAGCAGCAGTTCCTCGCCGCCTGCCGGGCCGACGAGCTGCAGGCTTGCCGGCAGCCGGTGCTCGGCCGGAACGGGAAGGGCGAGTGCGGGCAGCCCGGCCAGGTTCACCGGGGCGGTGAGCTGCGACTGGTACATGCGGCGGCCAGCTGCGGCGAGCGGCGGCGGGAAGAACGCGACTGTCGGTAGCGCTAGGGCATCGACCTCGCCGAATATCCCGGACAGCGTGGCGGTCCAGAGCCGCTGGTATGCGCGCGCCGTCTCGAGCTGCTGCGCCGTCACGGTGCTGCCCTCCTCGAGGCGCTGCCGGACCGCGACGCTGATCTTGCCGTCGCTGGCCGGGCTGGCGAGCAGCGCGGCGTTAACGGCCGCCGCTTCTGCGGCGATCATCAGGTGTGCATGCGCCAGTGCGTCGGTCCAGCCGGTCACCTCGACGTCGATGACCTCCAGGTCGCTGGCCTGCAGCACCGCGTCGATCGCGGCATCGACTCGCGGATCGGCGTCGTCGGTCGGCGGTCGGATCCGACCGAGCCTGCGGGCCGGGCCACTGTTCACGGTGAAACCGGGCTCGAGCAGGCCCATGGCCGCGACCAGTCCGGCGGCGTCCGGCGCGAGCGGGCCTACGGTGTCCAGGCTGGGTGCCAGCGGCCAGATGCCGGTCAGGCTGATCCGGCCGTAGGTCGTCTTGAGGCCGGCCAGCCCGCAGAAGGCCGCCGGGATCCTGATCGAGCCTGCGGTGTCCGTGCCATAGCCGATGTCGGCCGCTCCTTCGGCCACGGCGACCGCCGATCCACTTGACGACCCGCCCGGCAGCAGATCGGGGTCGAGCGGGTTGACG
>JASHSO010000085.1 GCA_030038715.1 Streptosporangiaceae bacterium | reverse complement strand
CGCGACCCGCTGGACCTGATCCGCCTCGACGTGGCCGAGCACGCGACCAAGCCGCCGGCCAGATTCACCGAGGCCACGCTGATCAAGGAGCTGGAGGACCGTGCCATCGGCAGGCCCTCCACCTACGCGACGATCATGGGGACCATCCTGGACCGCGGCTACGTGTTCAAGAAGGGCACAGCGCTGGTTCCCTCGTTCGTGGCCTTCGCGGTGGTGACCCTGCTCGAGCGGCACTTCGCGCACCTGGTCGACTACGAGTTCACGGCGCGGATGGAAGACGCGCTGGACGACATCGCTAACGGCGAGGCCCAACGCGTTCCCTGGCTGCGCAGGTTCTACTTCGGCGCCGACGGCGAGGAAGGCCTGAAGGAGCTGGTCAGCGACCTCAGCGACATCGACGCACGGGACGTCAGTTCGTTCCCGCTGGCCGGCACCGACATCGTGGTGCGGGTCGGCAGGTACGGGCCGTACCTTGAGCGCGACGGGCAGCGGGTGAACGTGCCGGAGGGTACCGCGCCCGACGAGCTGACGCCGGAGTTCGCCGCTGCGCTGCTCGACCGGCCGAGCGGCGACAAGATACTCGGCACCGACCCGGAGTCCGGCAAGACGATTGTCGCCAAGGCCGGCCGGTTCGGCCCGTACGTGACGGAGGTTGTCGAAGAGGAGGAGTCGCACGGCTCGGCCAAGCCCCGCACCGCCTCGCTGCTGAAGTCGATGGACTTGGACAGTGTCACGCTCGACGACGCCCTGCGGCTGCTGACGCTGCCTCGGACGCTCGGCGAGCTCGACGGGCAGACGGTCACCGTGCAGAACGGGCGTTACGGGCCGTATGTGAAGAGGGGCTCGGACAGCAGATCGTTGGAGTCCGAGGAGCAGCTCTTCACAGTGACCCTGGACCAGGCGAAGGAGCTGCTGGCCCAGCCCAAGCCACGGGGCCGGGCTGCGCGTGCGGCCGCCGCTCCGCCGCTGCGTGAGCTCGGCACCGATCCGGCTAGCGGAAAGCCTGTCGTGCTACGCGAGGGGCGGTTCGGGCCATACGTGACAGACGGGGAGACCAACGCCTCGCTTCGCAAGGGCGACACCGTCGAGTCGGTCACTCCGCAGCGTGCCGTCGAGCTGCTCGCGGAGCGTCGTGCGGCGGCACCAGCGCCCCGCCGACGGGCCACGGGCCGGTCGGGCTCGACGAGCACCAGGTCAACGAGGTCTGGCAGCAACGGCAAATCCAGCAGTCGCTGAGTTCCGGTAACTCCGCTGGACCGGACCGGCGCGGGCGATGATCCGTGCCGGCGGCGCAAACAGCATCGATCGACACTTGCTGCTGAAACAGCATCATCAACTGTCGATCGATGCTGTAAGGCGGCCGAAGCGGAGCAAGCCAATCGTGTTAAAGCGGACGTTTCGTCGTCGGGCGCGGCAGGTCAGCACAGCGGAGCTGAGTTAGCGGATGATCCGCGGCGAAATGCGCCAGCCCGTTCCCGTCTTAATTTTGTTCATAAGCGGAGGCAGCTTCATCCTGTAAGCATGCGACGCAAGGTCGGACCTATACCCTGGCGCAGTGAACTTTAGGTCCCCTTTGGGCGCTGCTGAAACTGGCGTGCTGTCGATCACGCCGTTCCGGCGGTTGTGGGTCGCGCTCACACTGTCCAGCCTGGGGGACTGGCTGAGCCTGCTGGCCCTGTCGGGACTGGCCAGCGACCTGGTAGCGCGGAGCAACGCGCCGTTCGCCGTGAGCGGCGTCTGGCTCACGTCGCTGCTGCCTGCGCTGATCTTCGGCCCGCTGGCCGGCGCGGTCGCCGACAAGTTCGACCGGCGGCTGAACATGATCATCAACGACGTGATCAGGGCCGTGCTCTACGTCACGATCCCGCTGAACCTGACCTTTGGTTTCGTCAACAAGCTGACGTGGCTGTACGTGGCACAGTTCCTGGCGTCCTGCGCGTCGCTGTTCTGGACGCCCGCTAAGGATGCGTCGGTGCCCAACATCGTGCCGCCGGGCAAGCTGGAGCAGGCCAACCAGCTCAGTCTGTTCAGCACGTATGGCACGGCGCCGGTGGCAGGCCTGCTGCTGCTGGTGATCTCGCTGGTCAGCCACGCGCTCGGGCACGTCGCGCACTGGTTTTCCAACAATCAGGTCAGCCTGGCGCTGTACTTCAACGCGATCACGTTCGTGGTATCCGCGCTGACCATCTACACGCTGCACGAGCTGCGCCGACGGAGGGCCACGGCGATCTCCGCGCCGTCGGTGCTCAGGTCGATCTGGGAGGGCTGGCGCTTCCTCGGCGAGACGCCAGTGGTTCGCGGCATCGTCTTCGGCATGATCGGCGCGTTCGCCGCCGCTGGTGTGGTGGTGGGCATCGGCCCCTCCTACATCAAGTACACCCTGCAAGGCGGCATCACAGGGTGGGGCGTGGTCTGGGCGGCCATATTCATCGGGCTGGCGATCGGCATGTTCCTCGGCGCGCGGATCCTGCGCGGCCTGTCGATGCGGCAACTCTTCGGCCTGTCCATCATGTTCGCCGCGGTGCCGCTCGCGCTGGCCGCGCTGATCCCGAACCTGGCCATCGTGACCATGCTCGTGGTCCTGCTCGGCGCGTGCGCAGGCGTCGCTTACGTGAGCGGATACACGGTGATCGGCCTGGAGGTCGACGACTACACCCGAGGCCGGACCTTCGCGTTCCTGCAGTCGGCGATCCGGGTGATCCTCTTCGCGGTCATCGCCATTGCTCCGACGCTGGCGGCCGGCTTCAACGCGCTCGCGCGAGCCATGGGCATCTCCACCGTGCGGGTGGCGAACGTGGCCTACCGCGACATCGGGTACACGGTCGTACTGTTGCTGGCCGCGGCGGTCGCTGTGCTGCTCGGGCGGGTAGCCTACCGCCAGATGGACGATCGCAAGGGCATCCCGATCATCGCGGACCTGACCGCGATATTCCGCGGCACGCCGCGGCACGCCGCGTCGGACACCACTGCCCCGCTCAGCCCGCCAGCGGCCAACTCGCAACGGCACCACAGCGGGCTGTTCCTGGCGCTCGAGGGCGGTGAGGGAGCGGGCAAGTCGACGCAGGCGAGGTTGCTGGCAATCTGGCTGCGCGGCTTGGGCCACGACGTCGTCACCACGCACGAGCCCGGCGCCACGAAGGTGGGCAGGCGGCTGCGGGCGCTGCTGCTCGACTCCTCGCACGCCGGCCTGGACGCCCGGGCGGAAGCGCTGATGTACGCGGCGGACCGAGCGGAGCATGTGCAGACCGTCATCGTTCCGGCGCTGGCACGCGGCGCGGTCGTCATCACCGATAGGTACGTCGACTCCTCGCTGGCCTACCAGGGCTCGGGGCGCCAGCTTCCGCTGGCTGACATTTCGCGGATCAACGAGTGGGCGACCAAGGGCCTGGTCCCGGACCTCACGGTCGTGCTCGACCTGCCGCCTGCGGTCGGCCTGAGCAGGCGGCACAGCTCGGCCGACCGGCTGGAGGCCGAACCCGTCGACTTCCACGAGCGGGTCAGGTCGGCGTTCCTCACGCTGGCGGCTGCAG
>JASHSO010000084.1 GCA_030038715.1 Streptosporangiaceae bacterium | reverse complement strand
CGGTCTTCGGGTCGTGCGCCGGCCTGATCCTTTTGGCCGACCGGCTGCCCGACCCGGCGTCCGCGCAGCAGACCCTGGGCGGCATCGACATGACGGTGCGGCGGAACGCTTTCGGCCGCCAGGTGGACTCGTTCGAGACCGACCTGCACATCTCGGGCCTGGACGGCCCGCCGTTCCGCGCAGTGTTCATCCGTGCGCCGTGGGTGGAGCAGGTCGGGGCGGGCGTCGAGGTTCTTGCCACCGAGCTAGCCGCGAGTAGGATCGTCGCGGTCCGCCAGGGTTCGGCGCTGGCTACCGCGTTCCATCCCGAGCTCACCGGGGACTGGCGAATCCACCAGATGTTCGTCGACATGGTGAGGGAACGCTGATGAGCGGCCACTCCAAGTGGGCAACCACGAAGCACAAGAAGGCTGCGGTCGACGCCCGGCGTGGCCAGCTCTTCGCCAAGCTGATCAAGAACGTCGAGGTTGCCGCGCGCAGCGGCGGTCCTGATCCAGCGGGCAACCCGACCCTCTACGACGCGGTCCAAAAGGCCAAGAAGAACTCGGTCCCGAACGACAACATCGACAGGGCGATCCGTCGCGGCGGTGGGCTCGAGGCCGGGGGGGCCGCGTACGAGTCGGTCACCTACGAGGGCTACGGTCCCGGCGGCGTGGCGATACTCGTGGAGTGCCTGACTGACAACCGCAACAGGGCGGCCTCAGACGTGCGGACCGCTTTCAGCAGGAACGGGGGCTCTCTCGCCGACCCTGGCTCCGTCTCCTACCTGTTCACCCGGCGTGGTGTGGTGATAGTGCCCCGCACTGGCGGTGTGACCGAAGACGACGTGCTTGCCGCGGTGCTGGATGCCGGCGCCGAGGAGGTCAACGACCTGGGCGAGTCGTTCGAGGTCATCAGCGAGCCAGGCGACCTGGTCGCGGTCCGCGCGGCGCTGCAGGAGGCGGGGATCGACTACGAGTCGGCCGAGCGGCCGTTCCTGCCCTCGGTCGAGGTGGAACTGGACGAGGATACGGCGAAGAGGGTTTTCCGCCTGATCGAGGCGCTCGAGGATTCCGACGACGTGCAGGACGTGTACGCGAATTACTCGGTATCCGACGACATCCTGGAGAAGATCGGATAGCCGACGACCCGGCACCCGCCGCGGATCCCGGCGCGGTTTCGCCTCCGACGGCGCGCCGCCTCCGCCCGCAGTGCGTTGACCTGTAGGGTCGGGCCGAACAGGTGTTCGTAGCTGGGGACGGTGAGCAATGCGGGTGCTTGGCGTGGATCCTGGCCTTACCCGCTGCGGGCTCGGCGTGGTCGAGGGCGAGCCTGGCCGACAGCTCCGGCTGGTGGCCACGGACGTGGTCAGGACCCCGTCCAATGACGATGTCGGGCAGCGCCTGATGGTACTTGAGCAGGAGCTGGAAGAGTGGCTGGCCACGCACCGGCCCGATGCCGTCGCCGTCGAGCGGATCTTCAGCCAGCACAACCTGCGCACCGTGATGGGTACGGCCCAGGCGGGGGCGATCGCGCTGCTGTGCGCGGCCAGGCGCGGGGTGCCAGTCGGCGTGCACACGCCGAGTGAGGTGAAGGCAGCCGTGACCGGCAGCGGCAGCGCGGGGAAGGCCCAGGTCACCGCGATGGTCAGCCGGCTGCTGCGGCTGGCCGACCCGCCCAGGCCCGCGGACAGCGCCGACGCGCTGGCACTGGCGATCTGCCATCTCTGGCGCGGAACGGCGCAGCAGCGGCTGGCGCAGTCTTGGGTGGCCCAATCCCGGCTAGCAACCTCCCGGCTGGCTTCGGCCGGGCGCGCGGGGAGCGCGTCGTGATTTCGCACCTGACCGGCGAGGTGGCCGGTCTTGCACCGGACGGCGCGGTGATCGAGGTCGGCGGGGTCGGCCTGCTTGTCCAGTGCGCGCCGGGAACGCTGGCCGGCCTGTGCCTGGGCGAACGTGCCCGGCTCGCTACCTCGCTGGTCGTCCGGGAGGACGCGCTCACTTTGTACGGCTTCGCCACCGACGACGAGCGGAACACCTTCGAGCTGGTGCAGACCGCGAGTGGTGTCGGGCCTCGGCTCGCGCTGGCGATGCTCGCCGTGCTGTCGCCCGATGCCCTGCGCCGGGCAGTGGCGGCTGAGGACTTGGCGGCGCTGACGGCGGTGCCGGGGATCGGCCGCAAGGGCGCGCAGCGGATCGTGCTGGAGCTGGCCGGTCGGCTTGGCGCTCCCGCCGAGGTCCAGGCGCCTGTGGCCGGAGGCGCAAGGCTGGCCGGGATGGCGCCGTGGCGTGACCAGGTCAGGGCGGGCCTGATCAGCCTCGGCTGGCAGCCCAGGGAAGCCGACCAGGCCATCTCGGCAGTCGAGCCCGACCTCGTTGCTGCCGATGACGGTGATCAGCATGACGTGGCCGTGGCGCTGCGGGCCGCGCTGCGCGTGCTCGGGCGGCCATGACGGCGGGCGGCAGGCAGCCGGACCAGGTTGTGTCCTCGCTGGCGGACGCCGACGACCGGGCCGCCGAGGGAGCGCTGCGCCCCAAGCGCCTCAGCGAGCTCATCGGGCAGACGCGAGTGCGCGACCAGCTATCGCTGGTACTCGAGGGGGCGTTGCGCCGCGGACGGCCGGCCGACCACGTGCTGCTGTCTGGCCCGCCCGGGCTTGGCAAGACCACGCTCGCCATGATCATTGCGGCCGAGCTCGGCGCGCCGATGCGGATCACCAGCGGGCCGGCCATCGAGCGCTCCGGGGATCTCGCGGCCATCTTGTCGACGCTCAGCGACGGCGAGGTCGTCTTCATTGACGAGATCCATCGCGTCGCGCGGCCCGCCGAGGAGATGCTCTACCTGGCGATGGAGGACTTCCGGGTCGACGTGGTGATCGGGAAGGGGCCAGGGGCCACCGCGATCCCGCTGGACATCGCGCACTTCACCCTGGTGGGCGCCACCACGAGGGCGGGGCTGCTGCCTGCTGCCCTGCGCGACAGGTTTGGCTTCACCGCGCACCTGGACTTTTACGAGCCCGGGGAACTCGGCGTGATAGTCCGCAGGTCCGCCGGACTGCTCGGTGTCGCGCTGCGCGACGACGGGGCCGAGGAGATCGCCAGCCGGTCCCGTGGTACGCCCCGGATCGCCAACCGGCTGCTGCGCCGGGTCCGCGACTTCGCCGAGGTGCACGGCGACGGCATCGTGACGCGAGACTGCGCCCAAGCGGCCCTGGACCTGTACGAGGTCGATCCCAGTGGGCTAGACCGGCTTGACCGGGCCGTGCTGGGCGCGCTCGTGCACAGGTTCGCTGGCGGGCCGGTCGGGCTGTCCACGCTGGCGGTGGCGGTCGGCGAGGAGGCCGAGACCGTGGAGGTTGTGGCCGAGCCGTTCCTGGTGCGGGCCGGGCTGATCGCGCGCACCCCGAGGGGCCGGGTGGCCACGCCGGCAGCCTGGCAGCACCTGGGACTGCCGGTGCCACGGCAGACGGCCTGGGCACGCCAGGCCGACCTCGAGCGCGACGCCGAAGTCACGCTGTTCGACTGAGTCCCGGACCCTGCGGACCCGGCCTGCACTCGATCCGGGCAGTGCACACCTGCAGAGCGGGCGCCGGAATGTCGCGTATGGTCGCGGCCGGGTCACGATCACTGCCGGTTAGGCCGTAGCCTGTTGGTGCGCGGCGTATGCGCCGCTACACTGCGGCAGTTGGTTCACGATGCCCATCTCGGCACGGCCAGGGGTCGCCCGGCCACGGTGCCGACTGGCGACCGGCCGTAGTGGCACAACTCATTGGAAGGATGCCCCTCGATGGGGACACTGATTCTCGCTAAGGCAGGCTCGGGCAGCGCGAGCAGCGATCTCACCCCGCTACTCGTCATCGTTGTGCTGTTCGTCCTGCTGTACATGTTCATGATCCGGCCCCAGCGCAACAGGCAGCGCCAGGCCATGCAGACCCAGCGCCAGGCCGGTAACGGCTCGCGGATCCGCACTACGTCCGGCATCTACGGCACCATCGTCGACGGTGACGACCAGAACGTCATCGTGGAGGTCGCACCGAACGTGCAGATCAAGATGATGCGCCGGGCCATCATGGGAGTCGTTCCCGACGACGAGCCCGATGGAGTAAGGAACACAGTTCCTTACGTTGACACTGATGAGAGCGCGCCATCCGCAGCCGATGGTGGAGACATGCACAACTAGCGGCGGGCTCTGTCAGAACACCGAAAGATAGGCGACTCGTGGCTCCTTCGACCCAAACCTCCCGGCCGGGCCGACTGCTCGCGGCGCTCGTGGTCCTGCTCGTGGTCATGGTGCTGGGCGTACTCGGCTCGAACATCGGCAACCCTGCGCACTGGCACAAGAGCTTCAAGGTTGCGCTCGGGCTCGACCTGTCCAGCGGGACCTCGATCACCCTGAAGGCGATTACGCCGCACGGCAAGCCGCCGACCCAGTCGGCGATGACCGAGGCCAAGAACATCATCAGCAACCGGGTCAGCGGTGACGGGCTCGACAACGCGACCGTGGTGCAGCAGAGCAACGACCAGATCGTGGTCTCGGTGCCAGGCAAGGGCGCGACGCAGGTTGAGAACCTGGTCGGCAGCACCGCGCTGCTCCGGTTCCGCCAGGTGCTGCTGATAGCGCCGAACACTACGTCGAGCACGCCAACTCCGTCAGCTTCGGCCACTCCGTCGCCGTCGGCCACTCCGTCGCCGTCGGCCACTCCGTCAGCTTCGGCCAGCGCGACGTCTGGATCGGGGCAGGCGGTGGGCGCTACTCAGATGTCGGGGTCGGCTGCCAAGTCGGCTGCCGCGAGCAAGGCGACGCCGTCTCCCAGTGCCAGCCCGAGTTCCAGCGCGAGCACCTCGGCCGGCGCCAAGCTGTCGACCACCGCGGACGGGACGGGCCAGGCGAGCCTGCTAGCCCCGGCCACGGTCAAGGACTTCGACAAGCTGAACTGCGCTGACAAGAACTGGCAGGAGAAGATCTACGGCAACAACCCCACCCAGTGGGACAAGCCGGACGTGCAGACCGTCGCCTGCTACAACGGCGAGAAGTACGCGCTCGACAAGGCCATCATCAGCGGCACCGACCTGACCGGGGCCAGCGCGGCGTACAGCGACACCGGCTGGGTCATCCAGTTCGGCGTCAAGGGCGGTCCGGCCAAGGGACTGGGCACTTTGACCACGAAGATGGCAACCGACTACTACCCGACGGTCAGCACCAACGCGACCTCGTCGGTGCTCGACCTGCTTGCTGTCGTGCTCGACGGCAACATCGTCGGCCAGCCGCCGCAGGTGCAGGGCGCTTTCTCGACGAGCGGGCAGATCACCGGCACCTTCACTCAGACCCAGGCCACTCAGCTCGCCAACATCCTCAAGTACGGCCAGCTTCCGCTGACGTTCCAGAACCTCTACACCTCGTCTGTCTCGCCGCAGCTCGGTTCGGCGCAGCTGGCCGCCGGCCTGTTCGCCGGGGCCATCGGCCTGCTGCTGGTGGTGGTCTACTCGCTGACTTACTACCGCGCGCTGGCCGTGGTGTCGGTTTCCAGCCTGGCCATCGCCGCCACGCTCACCTACCTGGCGGTGATCCTGCTGAGCGCCTACGAGAGCTTCAACCTGACGCTGGCCGGCGTTGCCGGGCTCATCGTTGC
>JASHSO010000083.1 GCA_030038715.1 Streptosporangiaceae bacterium | reverse complement strand
CCAGGGGTGAAACGCACCTCCACGAGCTTCACGATCTTCGAGGGCACGTCGAAGATCCAGCGGATGATTATCGGAAGGGCCGTCACCGGGCTTGACGTGCGGTAATAACCGCTGGTCATGGCGCTGGTGCGGATCTTGGCAGGGCCCGTGAACTCGGATTTCTGGCGGCCGCCCGGTTGCCCGTTATTCCTGGTTGGTTCCCGTCAGTTCCCGATAGCTCTGCCAATATCAGCGGATCGTGATGGGCTCTCCCTGGTACAGCCGCACTGCCGCCGCACCTAATGGACTGACCACCGATGAGCCGACGCGCCAGCACAGCCAAAATACGGGCCGGCCCGCGCCGCGGACACATCGCCTGCCGCGCCGTCTTCACCGGTCCGATGCCGCGGCGGGGTCGCGGGGGATCACGACGGAAATGTCGAGGCCGCCGGCGGGCCGGCTGCGGGCGGTGACGGTCGCGTGGTGTGCGGTGACGACCGACCGGGCGATCGACAGCCCGAGCCCGACGCCGTCGCGGACGCCGGTCCTGGCCTCCATGCGCCGGAACGGCTCGAAGAGCGCGGGCACGACGTCGTCGGGGATGTACCGCCCGCTGTTGGCGATCTGGAGGTACACCGCAGCGTCGCTGGCGCCGGTGCACAGCGTGATCCAGCCGCCGGGCTCGTTGTGCCGGACCGCGTTGTCGACCAGATTGCTAATCATCCGCTCCAGCAGCTGCGGATCCCCGGTTGTCTCGGCCGGGTCAAGCTTGGTGTCGAGATGGAGGTCCAGGCGTTCGATCTCGGCAGCAGCGGCGTCGATCGCGTCCTCGGCCCAGGTGGCCAGGTCGGTGAACTCGGTGCTGAGTTCACCCTGGTCGCTCGCGGCCAGGGTGAGCAGCGCCTCGACCATGCTCTCGGCCCGGTCGATCGTGCGCCGCACGCGCACGGCCATGTCGGCGAGCTGCCGCGCGGTTGGGGATGGCTTGGCCAGGGTCACGTCGATCGCGGTGCGCATCACGGTCAGCGGCGTGCGCAGCTCGTGCGAGGCGTTGGCGACGAAGCGGCGTTGGGTGGCGAACGCCGCATCTAGCCGTTCGAGCATGTCGTCGAAGGTGTCGGCGAGCTCCGTCAGCTCGTCTCTCGGCCCGGTTAGCGCCAGCCGCTCGCCGAGGTGCTGCTCGGAGGCCCGGCGGGCGGTTGCGGTAATCACCCGTACCGGGCGCAGCAGCCGGCCGGACATGAACCAGCCCAGGCCGCCCGATACGACCGTCAGTACTGCGAGCCCGGCGAGCGAGAACGCCAGCAGATCGCTGAGCGCGCGCTGGCGCTGCGCCTGCAACCCTGCGACGGTGCCGGCGCTGTAGGCCTCCTCCGCCTGGCTGCATCTGTCCTGCAGAGACGTCGGGATCGGCCTGCTTTTGGCCTGGCCGAGCGCCAGTTTGCACTGGGTCAGCTTGCTCAGCTCCTGACTGGTGACCATTGAGCCCGCGGGGGGCTGCGTGGGAAGGCTGCTGGCGACCAGCCCGTAGGTGAGCCCGAGCAGAGCCGACCCGGAGGCGAAGAACAGCGCGGCGTAGATGAGCGTGAGGCGGGTCCTGACCTTCTGCGGCCAGAGCTTACGGACCGGGCGCAGCAGCGCGTGCACGTTCACGGGAGGCGGTAGCCGCTGCCGCTTACGGTGTCGATCGGGTCGGGCTTGCCGAGTTTGCGCCGCAGCCTCCCGATGGTCACGATGACCGTGCGCGTGAACGGGTCGGCGTTTTCGTCCCAGACCCGTTCTAGCAGGTCTTCGGCGGCGACGACGCCGCCGTCGGCGACTAGGAGCTCCTCGAGAATCCCCATTTCCTTGCGGGTCAGCGACAGGGGGCGGCCCGCCCGGCTGACCCGGCGGCGGGCTCGGTCGAACACGATGTCGCCGCGCTCGATCACCGGGACGGCCGCCGGGGCGCGCCGGGCCAGCGACCGGACCCTGGCTACGAGCTCCTCGAACGCGAACGGCTTGCCCAGGTAGTCGTCGGCGCCGAGGTTGAGGCCTTGCACCCGGTCGCCGACCGTGGCGGCCGCGGTCAGCATCAGAATGCGCGCCGTCGCGCCGGATCCAGCCAGGGTGGCGCAGACCGCGTCGCCGTGGACCTTAGGCAGATCCCGGTCCAGGACCACCACGTCGTAGGAGTTCATCAGGGCCTTGTCGATCCCGGCTGGCCCGTCGTAGGCCACGTCCGCGCCGATGCCCTGGTCCCGCAGGCCGTCGGCGATGTCGTCGGCCAGCTCGGCCTGATCCTCGACCACCAGCACCCGCATAGGTCCATAGTGCACTGCCTCACATCACATCAGCATCACATGACGCCTCCCGGCGGTGTCGGCCGTCAGCCCGCGACCTGGCCTTTCGCGCGGCCCGGTGCCCGCCCGGGCCGGTGTCGGTGCCGGTGCCGGTGCCGCGTGTGATCTCGGTGTGATGCCGGGCGGCGTATGCCTGGAGGTGACCGGGCACGCCCGGCCGTAACCGAACAGGACAAGTCCGAGCGGCGCTCACGGTCTCGCGGGAATTGAGGATGCGTAGATGACGATGCTTGAGCTGCGGCGGGTGTCCAGGTCCTACGGACAGGGCACCGCCGAGGTGCACGCCCTCCGCGAGGTCAGCCTGTCGGCCGATGAGGGCACGATGGTCGCGGTGATGGGACCGAGCGGCTCCGGCAAGAGCACGCTGCTCACCATCGCGGGAACGCTGGAGGTGCCGACAAGCGGCGACGTGCTGATCGAGGCGCAGCCGGTCGCGGGCATGTCCCGTAACGCCAGGGCGCGGCTGCGGCGGCGCACGATCGGGTACGTGTTCCAGGACTTCAACCTGCTGCCCGGGCTGACCGCGGCAGAGAACGTGTCGCTGCCGCTGGAGCTCGATGGCCTGTCCTTCCGCAAGGCTCGTGTTGCCGGGGTGCGGGCGCTGGAGCGGCTCGGCCTGGGTGACCGGGCCGCGCGCTACCCCGATCAGCTATCCGGCGGGGAGCGGCAGCGGGTGGCGATCGCGCGCGCGATGGTGGGCGATCGGTGGCTGCTGCTCGCCGACGAGCCTTCAGGCGCGCTGGACTCGGCCAACAGCCAGGCGGTGATGCGTCTGCTGCACGAGGCGTGCAAGGACGCCGGGATGACTGCGGTAGTGGTGACTCACGACGCGCAGCTCGCCTCATGGGCGGACCGGGTGGTGTTCCTGCGTGACGGCCGGGTGAGCGAGCAGGCCGTCCCGGCGCAGCGTCATGAGCCCCTGCCCGCGCCGGGAGACGCCCGATGAGCGCGGTGGTCCCCGAACGGCCCGACACCGGGAAGGCGCCGAACGGGGGCGTTCCGGCCCGGCGTGCGGTCATTCGCTGGGCCCTGCGGCTGTTGCGCCGCGAGTGGCGGCAGCAACTGCTGATCCTGGCGCTGATCACGGTCGCGGTGGCCGCAACGGTGGTGGGCCCGGCGGTCGCGACGGCCACGCCAAGCCCGGCGACCGCTGCCTTCGGCACCGCGCAGGACCTTGCCACGTTCACCGGGTCGGCCTCGCGCATCGCCGCCGAAATCGCTTCCATCGAGCACCGCTTCGGCACGATCGATGTGATCGAGAACCAGATGCTCTCAGTTCCCGGCTCCATCCACACCTACAGTCTGCGCGCCCAGAATCCGCACGGGCCGTTCGGCCAGCCGATGCTGTCGCTGATCAGCGGCCGGTTTCCGGCCGGTGCCAGCCAGGTGGCGGTGACCAGCACGGTCGCCTCGGATTTCCATCTCGCCGTCGGCAGCTCCTGGACCATCGGCGGCGTCAGCAGGAAAGTCACCGGCCTCGTGCAGAACCCGCAGAATCTGCTCGATGCGTTCGCACTGGTGGCTCCCGGCCAGGTCACCGCGCCGACGCAGGTCACGGTGCTGTTCGACGCGCCAGGCGTCGCGCCCGGCGACATCGGGCCGACCGTAGCGACGCCGCAGACGGTGGCGGCGAGCAACGTGTTCAACCCGGAGACGATTTCGCTCGCTGCAACCGTCCTCGGCATGCTGCTCATCGCCCTCGTCGGCGCAGGCGGGTTCACCGTGCTGGCGCAGCGCCGGCTCCGCTCCATCGGCATGCTCGCCGCCCAGGGTGCCACGCCGTCCACTATCCGCCTCGTCGTGAGAGCTAACGGTGTCGCCACCGGCGCTATAGGGGCGGTAGCCGGGTTCGCGCTTGGCCTGATGGCCTGGCTCGCCTACCGGCCGCACGTACAGGCCAGCGCCCACCACGTGATCGGCGTGTTCCAGCTGCCGTGGACAGTGGTCTTGGTCTCAGTGGTTCTCGCCGTGCTCGCTGCCTACGCCGCCGCCGCACGGCCCGCCAGGGCGATCGCCCGGGTCCCGGTCGTGACCGCGCTATCGGGACGCCCGCCCACGCCCAAACCAGTACGCCACCTGGTGGTGCCATTCGGCCTCGGCTTCCTGGCTCTCGCCTTCTTCCTGCTCGGCGTGGCCGGCGCCGGCATCGGCACCAACACCACCTCCGGGGCCAGCACAGCGCAGCTACAGGAGGTCGTGTTCGGATTCGTCGCACTCGTGATCGCCTTGGTGCTGCTCTCCCCGGGCTGCCTTGCCATGCTGGCCCGGCTCGGCCGCTGGACGCCAGTCATGGTGCGCCTGGCGCTGTACGACCTGGCCCGCTACCGCGCCCGGTCCGGCCCGGCGCTCGCGGCGATCAGCCTCAGCGTGCTGATCGCGTCCATCGTCGCTATTGTCAGCGCCGCCCGGTTCGGCGGGGCGCTCGACTACGTAGGCCCCAACCTCACGTCCAGCCAGCTGATCGTCTACCCGCCCGGCCACGCCGACCCGAACGGACCTCCGCCGACGGCGAGCCAGCTGGCCGCGACGAGAACGACCGCGCGGCGCATCGCCGCCTCACTCGATGACCGTTACATGCTCACGCTCGAGACGCCCAGCGGCAGCCTGCAATACGGCGGATCCGGACGCGGCTGGTCCGGCACCATCTACGTCGCGACCCCGCAACTGCTCAGTGCGTTCGGGATCACGTCGGCGCAGGTTAATCCTGATGCCGACTTCCTAACCATGCGACCCGGCCTGTCCGCGATGCAGCACATGCAGCTCTGGTACACGAGCAAGGCTCCGTCGGGCAGCCCCTGCCTGCCGGGCAGTTGCCGGCCCAACCCGCCGATCCAGGAAATCAGTGCGCTCCCATCGGGCACCTCGGCGCCGAACACCTTGATCACCGAGCACGCCATGCGACAGTTCAACCTCACGACGGCCACAGCCGGCTGGCTGATCCAGGCACCCGACGGGCTGAGCACGACCCAGGTCACGAACGCCAGGCAGACCGCTGCCACGGCCGGGGCGAGCATCGAGACCATCAACAACATCCCGTCGTACACACAGATCACCGGTGTGGCCACGATCTTCGGAATGGTGCTCGCCCTCGGCATTCTCGCGATGAGCATCGGCCTGGTCCGCAGCGAGACCGCCAGCGAGCTGCGCACGCTGTCCGCAACCGGGGCCAGCGGTACCGCACGTCGCACGCTCACCGCGGCGACCGCCGGCGCACTCGCCCTCACCGGGGCGATCGCCGGAACGGCCGCGGGCTATCTCGCAGCGATCGGCTTCTTCAGGACCAACCAGCTGGACCAGCTTTCGGAGTTGGACAGCGTCCCGGTAGCCGTCCTGGTGTGGATCATTCTCGGCATGCCGCTGATCGCGGTAGTCGTGAGCTGGCTGCTGGCCGGGCGCGAACCGGCCGCCATGGCCCGCCAGCCATTGGAGT
>JASHSO010000082.1 GCA_030038715.1 Streptosporangiaceae bacterium | reverse complement strand
GCCGGGCTGGCGGCGGCAGTGCTCGCCATGCTGGTGAAGGCCGAAACCGACAACGTGGTGGTCGCCCGGGCCGTCCAGGGCCTGCCCGCGGGGCACGCCGACGAGGCCCTGCGGCCGCGCAGCTCTGGCCTCGCGCTGCTGCGGCGGGCAGCCAGCCTGCTGAAGATCCACCGGATCATCCAGGCGATCGAGCTCTCAGTGCTGA
Organism: Streptosporangiaceae bacterium; assembly: GCA_030038715.1. Taxonomy (GTDB): domain Bacteria; phylum Actinomycetota; class Actinomycetes; order Streptosporangiales; family Streptosporangiaceae; genus JAJYUU01. The sequence goes on along the minus strand of JASHSO010000082.1, from coordinate 5,984 downwards.
TCCTCCTCGCGGCGATAGCGGACGCCGTCAGGGGCGGTCTGCTTGCCACCAGGGTGCTGCTGATCGCCTGCCTGGTTGCCGCCGCGCTGATGGTCATCGCGCACCTCGCAGCGATCCTGGCGTCCAGGAGACTGAGTTGAAGCTGTCCTGCGTGATCATCACGATGGGCACCCGGCCGGCCGAGCTGGAGCGGGCCATCGCGAGCACCGAGCCATTGCGATCCGACGGCGTCGAGCTCGTTCTGGTGGGAAACGGCGCGGACCTGCCCCCGGTACCTGCCGACGTCAAGACCGTGCGGCTGCCGGAGAACCTCGGCGTGGCGGGTGGTCGCAACGCCGGCGCGGACGCCAGCTCGGGCGAGGTGATCATATTCCTAGACGACGACGGGTGGTTCAGCGATCCGGGCATCGGCAAGCATGTGGCCGACCGGTTCGCCGCTGACCCGCGGCTGGCCGTGCTGGCCTTCCACGTGGTCGACCCGACCGGCGGATCCGGAGTGCGCTGGCACGTCCCACGGCTCCGGGCAGGCGACCCCGACCGGTCGTCAGCCGTGACGACATTCGTCGGGGCCGGATTCGCGGCCAGGCGCTCAGCCTGGCTCGAGGCAGGCGGCCTGCCGGACCTGTTCTTCTTCGCCCACGAGGAGACCGACCTGGCCTGGCGGCTGATCGAGCGTGGCTACACGCTGGAATACGACGCGGACGCCCGCATGTGTCACCCGCCCGTCTCGAATGCGCGGCACGACATCTGGTACCGCTACGACGGCCGGAACCGGGTCCTGCTGGCCCGGCGGAACCTGCCGTGGCCGCTGGCCGTCGGCTACCTGTTGGACTGGACGGTGCTGACCGTGCTCAGGGAAGGACGCAAGGCTGGTGCACTGCGGACCTGGTGCGGCGGGTTCGCCGAGGGCTGGCGGACCGACCCCGGCCCCCGTCAGCCGATCTCGCTGCGCACTGCTTGGCGGATGACCAGGGCGGGCCGCCCGCCAGTCATCTGAGCCGGGGGTCCGGGAGGGTATCCCAGTGGTCCGGGCGACTATCCCAGTGGTCCGGTGACGGACTCCGCTGCGGCCCTGGCCTGGCCGCTCTGGACGTACCGCACGGCAGCCTCGATCTCCGGAGCCAGGAACCGGTCGGCACCGGGACCCGGCACATGGGCTCGCAGGCCCGCGATCACCGCTGCAGTGGCCGGCCCAGGGGCCAATGGCGCTCGCTGGTCAATGCCGCGCGCCGCAGTCAGCAGTTCGATGGCCAGCACGCAGGCTAGGCCGTCCAGCGCCCGCCGTAGCTTGCGCGCGGCCGACCACCCCATCGAGACGTGATCCTCCTGCATGGCCGAGCTTGGAATCGAGTCCACGCTGGCGGGTACCGCGAGCCGCTTCAGTTCGGACACGATCGCCGCCTGGGTGTACTGGGCGATCATGTGGCCGGAGTCGACGCCGGCGTCATGAGCAAGGAACGGGGTGAGCCCACCGCTGCGTGCTACGTCAAGGAAGCGATCGGTCCGGCGCTCTGACATGCTGGCCAGGTCTGCGACCGCAATGGCTAGGAAGTCCAGCACGTAACCGAGCGGCGCGCCGTGGAAGTTCCCGTTCGACTCCACCCGGCCGTCCGGGGTGATGACCGGGTTGTCGATAGCCGCGGCCAGCTCACGGGATGCCACGAGCGCTGCGTGGTCGGCAGTGTCGCGGGCCGCGCCGGCTACCTGGGGAGCGCAACGCAGTGAGTAGGCGTCCTGCACTCTGGTGCACTCCGGCCCGCGATGGCTCGCCATGATCGCGCTGGCGGCCAGCAGCGTGCGCATGTTGGCGGCCGCCACCGCCTGGCCCGGATGCGGACGAAGCTCCTGCAGGTCAGCGGCGAACACGGCATCGGTGCCGAGCAGTCCTTCGACGCTCATAGCGGCGGTGATGTCGGCGACCGTCAGCAGGCCGCGCAGGTCATCGAGCGCCAGGACCAGCATCCCGAGCATGCCGTCGGTTCCGTTGATGAGCGCTAGGCCCTCCTTCTCCCGCAACTCGACCGGCGTGATCCCGGCCTCGGCTAGCGCGTCGGCAGCCCGCTGGAGCGCCCCGTTCCCGTTTCTTACCTCTCCCTCGCCCATGATCGCCAGAGCGCAATGCGCAAGCGGGGCCAGGTCTCCAGAGCAGCCCAGGCTGCCGTACTCGCGCACCACCGGCGTGATCTGTGCGTTCAGCAGCGCCGCGTACGCGGTCGCTGTCTCGGCGCGAGCGCCGGTCAGGCCGGTCGCGAGAGTTCGCAGCCGCAGCAGCATGAGCGCCCGGACAACCTCGCTCTCCACCTCGGGACCCGTAGTCGCTGCGTGGCTGCGGATCAGGCTCGCCTGAAGCTGCGCGCGCATCGGTGCCGGGATGAACCTGGTGGCGAGGGCGCCGAAGCCAGTGGAAACGCCGTAGTGCGGCTGCTCATCATCGGCCAGCGCGTCGATGATGCCACGGCCGTGCCTGATCGCGGCCAACGCGTCGGCTGCCAGCTTCACTCGTGCGCCGTGCCGGGCGACCGCCAGCACTTCCTCGGCCGTCAGCGGCCCGGTCCCCACCGTGACTGAGTGCTCGTGTGATCCCGCGGCGCGCGTGATCTGCACGGCGGTCTGTGACCTGTTCATGGCCTGCTCTTCTCTGAGTCAGTCGAAGCTTTCCCGCACCGCACCACCCTAAGTAACGTCAGATGCATGACAGAGTCTGGTGGCCGAACGCCGCATAGCCCGCACTTGACGCCGCAGGACGATTCTCCAGCCGACGACAGGCCCGGCGACCCCGTGTGCTGGTTGCGCCGTGTCTGCCAGCAGTGCGGCTCTATCGCCGACGAGGATCCGCCGACCCGCTGCCCGCAGTGCGGCGCCGAGCTCACGGGCGAGTGAAGTTCCTGTCGACCCGGCGTTGCGATGCCGCGACGCGCCTTGGGGTCGCCCGGACAACCGGCACCGGAGTCGGATAGGCGGTAGAAACAACTATGGTCGCTGCTTCGTTCGTTCCCCTGCCTGGAAGTGAACGGCTTCCGCTGGCCGCCCCTGGCGGGGCGCCGAGCCCCGGCCAGCGGATCGAGCTCACCCTCGTCACCCGCAGGATCGCGGCGCTTCCGCTGGACGCCGGCGGCGCACCGCTTGCGTTGTCCCGCGCCGAGCTGCGCGAGCGCTATGGCGGACGCCAAGCCGACCACGACTTGATCGCTTCGGTGCTGACCAGGCTGGAACCCGCCATCGACGTCACCTGGAGCGACCCGGGATCGCGCCGGATGACCATCGCCGGACCCGTGACCGCGCTGGCCGCCGTGTTCGGCGCGGACCTGCGGCTCGTCACGAGCCCGGGACCGGGCGGCACGGTGGTAAGCCACCGGCAGCGCACTGGCGGGCTGCGGATTCCAGCCGAGCTGGACGGCCCGTTGGTCGCGGTACTCGGCCTGGACGACAGGCCGCAAGCCACCTCGCAGATCAGGTTTGCCGACCCCGCCGCCGTCCAGGTCACCTACACCCCGCCCCAGGTGGCTGCCGTCTACCAGTTCCCGGCCGGCACCGACGGCTCCGGCCGCACAGTGGCGATCATCGAGCTGGGCGGCGGCTTCGCCGCCTCAGACCTCGATGCCTATTTCTCCGGTCTCGGCATCGCGACGCCGTCGGTGACCGCTGTGGGCGTCGACGGCGCCAGCAATGTCCCCGGCCAGGCGCCGCAGGGGGCCGACGCCGAAGTGCTACTCGACATCGAGGTGATCGGGTCCGTCGCGCCCGGCGCGGCTCAGCTCGTCTACTTCGCGCCCAACACCGACCAGGGATTCGTGGACGCGGTGACCACGGCCGTTCACGCATCGCCAACCCCGGTCGCGGTCAGCATCAGCTGGGGCCAGTCGGAGTCAGCCTGGACCGCGCAGGCCATGTCGGCGCTGGACGAGGCGATCGCCGACGGTGCAGCGCTGGGCGTGACCGTGTGCGTGGCTGCGGGCGACAACGGCAGCAGCGACGGGGTCAGCGACGGGCAGCCGCACACCGACTTCCCTGCCTCCAGCCCGCACGCCCTGGCCTGCGGCGGAACCAGTCTGGACGCCGACGTGGCGACCGGTGCCGTGATCTCGGAGACGGTCTGGAATGACGGGGCGGGCGGCGGCGCCACCGGCGGCGGTGTCAGCACAGCGTTCCCGCTGCCCGGATGGCAGGACAACGCCGGTGTCCCGGCCGCGCCGGGCGGCGGGACCGGCCGGGGCGTTCCCGACGTCGCCGGTAACGCCGACCCGCAGACCGGCTACCAGGTGCTGGTGGATGGCCAGCAGACGATAGTCGGAGGAACGAGCGCGGTCGCTCCGCTGTGGGCCGCGCTGACCTGCAGGCTGGTCCAGTCGCTCGGCCAGCCGCTGGGGCTGGTGCAACAGTCGCTGTACCAGGGCATCGAGCCGGCCGAACCGGTGACAGGGCTGCGTGACATCACTAAGGGCAACAACGGGGCCTACGCGGCCGGACCCGGCTGGGATGCTTGCAGCGGGCTGGGCGTGCCCGAAGGCTCGGCCCTGCTGACCAGGCTGGCAGCCGACTAGGCTCCCAGTCGGCTTCGCGGGCGGTCAGCCTCCAGGCGGAGTTCCGATCGTGGCAGGGGCGCCGAACCGCTGCAGCGTCTCCGGCACGGCTACGGTCCCGGCCTCGTCCTGGAAGTTCTCCATGATCGACAGCAGGGCCCGGGCAGTCGCCCCGGTGCCATTCAGCGTGTGCACGAACTCCAGCTTGCCGTCACGGCGGAACCTGATGTTCAGTCGTCGAGCCTGGTAGTCGGTCGTGTTCGAGCACGAGGTGACTTCCCGGTAGCGCCGTTGCACGGGGAACCACGCCTCGATGTCGTATTTCTTCGCGGCAGGCGCGCCGAGATCGCCGACCGCGATGTTCATGACGCGGTAGGGCAGGCCGAGTTCCTGGGCGATCTCTTCCTCGTAGGACAGCAGTGTGTCGTGGATCTGTCGGGACTCCTCTGGCAGGCAGTAGACGAACATCTCGACCTTGTCGAACTGGTGCACCCGGAACATGCCCCTGGTGTCCTTGCCTGCCGCCCCTGCCTCACGCCGGAAATTCGTGGTGAACGCCGTGTACCTTGCGGGAAGCTGGTCCTCTTCGAGCCGTTCATCGGTGTGGATCCCGGCTAGCGCCACCTCCGACGTCCCGGTCAGGTACAGGTCGTCATGCTCGAGGTGATACAGGTTGGATTCCTCGGTCGGCAGGAAGCCGGTACCGTACATGGCGCGCTCACCCGCCAGCACCGGCGGCAGCACCAGCAGGAACCCGCGTCGGGTCAGCTTGTCGATCACGTACCGATACAACGCCATCTCCGCCAAGGCAACGTCACCAATCCGGTAGGCGAACCGCGAGCCGGACAGCCTGGCGCCCCTGGCCATGTCGATCCAGCCGAGCGCAGACCCAAGCTCGGTGGTGTCGCGCAGCTCGAACTCGAATTTCGGCCGTTCACCCCACGTCCTGACCAACTGAGCATCTTCCTCGTCCATGCCGTCGGCGGCCGTAGGATCGGGCAGGTTCGGGATCCTCGCGAGCAGCGCGTCACGGTGCTGGGTCGCCTGAGCCAAGTCCTCCTGCGCCTGGTCAAGCTCGTCCCGGAGCTGGCGTAGCTGTTCGATTTGCTCGGGAGTCGGCTTTCCCCGCGACGAACTCTTCTGGGCCGAGCGCAGTGCCTCTGAACGCTCGGTCAGTGACCGCCAGCGCGAGTCGGCGTCCAGCAGCGCGTCGAAGTCCTCGGCGGCGCCGCGCCTGGCCAGCGCGGCCCGGTACGCCTCGGGGTCAGATCGGGCAGCCTTAAGGTCAATCACCCGCGCGATTGTAGTCGTGCGGCCCTGCCGACGCGTTGCGATAACGGCCGCCCGATGCCTGCCCGGCGCCCGCTGCCTGCCCGGCCCCGTCGGGCGTGACCGGCCCGGCGTCGTCGAGCGTAACCTGCCCGGCGCAGTCGGGCGTGACCGGCCCGGCGCCGTCGGGCGTGA
>JASHSO010000081.1 GCA_030038715.1 Streptosporangiaceae bacterium | reverse complement strand
GGTGTTGTAGTCCTCCTGGCTCAGGCTGTTGATGAACAGCAGGCCCATGCCCGGGTAATTGAACACTCCCTCGGTCACCAGGTTACCGGCCAGCAGGGCCGGGATGGACAATCCGATGAGGGTGACCATGGGCAGGCACGCGTTCCGGATCAGGTGCCGCCACAGCACCAGCTTCTCCGGCAGGCCCTTGGCCCGCGCCGCCTTGATGTAATCCTGCGCCAGCGTGTCCATGGCCTGCGAGCGCATGTACCGCGAGTAGCCGGCTATCTGCACCAGGGCGAGCGTGGCGATCGGCAGCGTCATGTCGTGCCAGTCGGTGACGACCCCGAAAAACGAAGTCGACTGGCTGGCCTCGTACCCGAAGATCGGGATCGCGAAGGCGAAGATCTCGATCAGCAAGATGCCCAGGAAGAACGACGGCATCGCGTAGGTAACAAACGCTCCCGACGTCAGCACGTAGTCACCCACGCTGTTGCGCTTGACCGCCTGGAATATCCCGAGCGGGAAGGAGATCACGATGGCCACGACCAGCGCCGATCCGGCGAGGAAGGCACTGCGCCACCAGCGCTCGGCGAAGAGCGACGCGACGCTCTGGTTCAGTTTCCACGAATAGCCCAGATTGCCGTGCAGCAGGGCCCAGATGTAATTCCAGTACTGGACGAGCCAGGGCTTGTCGTAGCCGTGCTGCCGGTTCCAGGCCGCGATCAGCACCCGGTTGGCGCGCGACCCGAGCACCACGATGGCCGGCGAGGGGAAGACCGCGTGCAGCAGGGCGAAGGTGAAGAACGTGATGAGGACGACGACCACCACGGAAGCTCCGAGGCGGCGCAGCAGGTATTGAGTCACCTGGGCCTGCCCTCCCTTACCTGAACCTTGCCGGTTGCGTCAAGTCATTTACTGCCGTGCCCCGGCTCCCGGTGTACCACCGGGAGCCGGGGCACGTCTAGCCTGCAGAACCGGGCTGGGACGCAGGTGCCGCCCCAGCCCGGTGCACCGGATTACTTGGTGAAGAACCAGAACTCCGGCGTCAGCAGGAACTGCGTGAGGTTCTCGAAGGAGTCCGGCGTGCCGGACAGGCCCTTCTGCCACACGATCACGCAGGAGCCGTTACCGCCAGCGTCCGGGTTCGGCTGGAACAGGCCAGGCTGCTGAGCGGTGAGGTACGACGCCTCGTTCTTGACAGCCGTCGGGTTGCTGCTCGAGATCGAGGCAGTGATCAGGCTGTCAGCCATCGGGTCGTCATAGCCGCCCAGGTTGGCCGATCCGGCGCTGTTGAACACGCCGAACGTGGTGGGGTAGGTGCTGTCGGTGAACCCACCGAAGTCCTCCATAGCCCACTTGCTGTCGTTCTTCGGCGCGGCCGGGTCGTTGTAGTTCTCGACCATGTAGTCGAAGTTAGACGAGGTCAGGTGGATCTGGATGCCAGCGTCTGCTGCCTCCGAGGCCCACGCGGTGACCTCCTGCGAGATGCTCAGCGGGCTCGTGCCGTAGTACAGGGTCCACGACAGCTTGGTACCCGCCGGGATGCCGGCGCCGCACTCGTCCGAAGCCGTGCCGGGCTTCGAGCAGGTGTCGGTGCCGTGCGGGACGACAGTCCAGCCGTGGTCCTTCAGCAACGTCTCGGCGTCGCTCAGGCTGAACGGGTACGGGTCGGTGAGAGCGTTCGACGGCGTAAAGCTAGTCGCCGGGATCGACGGCACCGGGCCGTAGGCCTGACCGCCGGCACCGCCGAGGAAGGCCTTGATGTAGCCCGCCTCGTCCTCGAGGTGCGCGAGCGCCTGTCGGATGTAGAGCTGGCCGATGATCTTGTCGAAGCTACCCGTGGTGTCCTTGAAGTTGTAAGCGATGTAGGTCCACCCGAAGGTCGGGTAGCCGAACGCGTTGTAGCCGGGCGAACCCTTCTCGATGCCGGAAAGCTCGGCGATGTTGGTCGTCGGCACATAGCCCACGTCCACGCTGCCAGCCTTGACGGCGTTCAGCTCGGCCGTGTCGGAGGTGAAGGGCACCAGCTTGACCGTCGGCGGCGCCTTCGACTCAGGACCGCCATAGGACTTGTTCGGCACCATGGTGAACGCGCCGTTGGTGCTGTTGAAAGACGTCAGCTTGTACGGACCGTCTACGACCTGCCACAGCGGGTTGGTCGCGTAGGTCGACAGCTTGCTCGATGCGGCGGACACGTAGTTGTAGATCTTCTTCGCATCCGTCGGGTTGGTGAAGGTCAGGCCCTTGCCTGCCGCGGTCTCCCAGGACAGCGGCCAGGGCTGGATCGACCCGATCTCGTCCCAGTCGAACCAGCTCGGGTTCACTGCCTTCTTCAGCGTGATCACGAACGTCGACGCGTTCGGCGCCGTGATGCTGGAAACCTCGTCGGGAATGCCGAGGCCCGGGGTGTAGCCCGCCCAGTTGGCCGGGCTGATCGCGACCGCTGCCTTCATCTCGTCGTACCAGAACAGGACGTTCTGCGACGTGATCGGCTGGCCGTTTGACCACTTGTAGTTGCTCTTCAGCGTCACGCTGACGGTCTTGTCGCCGTTGCTCCACTTCGGCACGTCGGCCAGGCTCATGGACGCGTTGTAGGTCGGCGAGACGCCGTTGTTCGTCCAGAACAGCGGCCGGTACATCTGGTAGTCGAAGTCGAGCACCGTGAACACCGAGTTGTCTGCCCCGGTGACCAGCGGCAGGATCCAGTTAGCCGAGGTGTTCGGCGGCGCAGCCACCGTCACGACGCCGGCGTGCTGCGTTCCTGTCGCCTCGGCTGGCACCTTGCCGTAAGCACCGGCGGGGCCGAGAGAGGTGCTGGGGCTTGTCGAGCTACTGCCGCAAGCAGCCAGCGCGGTAGCGCCAACGAGGGCGAGAGCCGCCGCCGCAGCGCCCTGGCGGGCAATTTTGATCATCAGTCCTCCTGGCTCAGGACGTGGCCACTGCCCGATTGGGCACGGTCCCCGTCCTTCTAAGTCCGCGGTCGAGCCACCTGGCTCACCTCTGCTGCGTCCCTGCCTGCGCGGCATTGCGCAAGGCATGCTGGCAGTTCGGGGCTGCCGGCAGTCTAGATGCCGTTAGGTAGCGATCCTGGGGCAACCTTGTCACGTTTTGTTATCGATGCCGTTCGCACCTGGCCCAGAGCGGGGACGCAACTTGACGTCTGAGGCTCATAGCGCGCTCTGTCCGCTTTAGGGTATATGAGAAAAAGCGGACTCAGTACAGAGAGTAACCGCGGCTTCACGCGAGCCTCCATAGGAGGTCATTAGCCGGGCGGCGAACGGACCCGACGGTGTCAGGCGGGCGGCCCACTGGCCCGACCGTGTCAGCCCTGCTGCCCGCTCGCCCCTATGGCATGCGCTCCACCATCCACGTGCACGATCTCCCCCGTAGTGGCGGGGAACCAGTCCGACAGCAGCGCCACGCAGCCGCGCGCCGCAGGCTGCCCGTCGCTCAGGTCCCACCCGGGCGGCGCGCGCCCCGCCCACACCCCCTCGAACTGGTCGAACCCAGGAATGCTTCGCGCGGCAAGGGTTCGCACCGGGCCCGATGACACCAGGTTGACGCGGATCCCGTTCGGCCCGAGGTCGCGGGCCAGGTATCGCGCCGTCGACTCCAGCGCTGCCTTGGCCACTCCCATCCAGTCGTAGCCAGGCCAGGCGACGGTGGCATCGAAGTCCAGCCCGACCACGGCACCACCCGGCTTCATCAGCGGCAGTGCGGCCATGGCGAGCGACTTCAGCGAGTACGCCGACACGTGCACGGCCGACGCCACCTCTGGCCATGGCGTCTGCAAGAAGTTGCCGCCGAGCGCGCCGGCAGGCGCGTTGGCGATGCTGTGCACGACGCCATCGATGCCGTCCACGTGCTCGGCCACCCTCCCGGCCAGGGAGGCGAGCTGGCCGTCGTCGGTGACATCGAGCTCAATGACCGGCGGAGGATCCGGCAGTCGTCTCGCGATCCGCTCGACCAGGCTGAGTCGGCCGAACCCGGTCAGCACGACGACAGCGCCCTCCTCCTGCGCGATCCGCGCGACATGGAAAGCGATCGAGGCATCGGTGATCACCCCAGTTACCAGGATCCGCTTGCCGTCCACGATGCCCATCGCTGTTTCCCCTCAGTGACCCATGCCGAGACCGCCATCGACCGGCAGTACGGCGCCGGTCACGTAGGCCGCGTCCGGGCCGGCCAGGAACGCTACCGCGGCCGCGACCTCATCAGGCGCGCCGTAGCGCCCGAGCGGCACGTTGGCCAAGATCGCCTGCCTCCGCTCGTCGGTCAGCACAGCGGTCATGTCGGTGTCGATGAACCCGGGCGCGACCACGTTCACCGTGATGTTCCTTGCGGCGAGCTCACGAGCCAGCGACCTGGCGAAGCCAACCAGACCTGCCTTGGCGGCGGCGTAGTTGGACTGGCCGGCGGAACCGAGCAGTCCGACGACCGAAGAGATCAGGATGATCCGGCCGCGGCGCAGCCTGATCATGCCGCGCAC
>JASHSO010000080.1 GCA_030038715.1 Streptosporangiaceae bacterium | reverse complement strand
GGACCTTGCGCTCGCCGTGTTCTGCGCCCAGCGGAGACCTATCGCCAACGATCCACACGTGCCCGAACGGATCATGGAACCCGCCCTGCCGGTGAACCCCCCAGGGACGCTGGTGGTCATCGATGGGCGTACCGACCGCCCCGGCCGCAACCGCGCGCTCGATGAAGGAATCCGGGTCGGCGGTGAACACTTCCACTCGCACTGTCGTGACGCCCAACACTGCTGGCGTGCTGAACTCCGGGTTGACGGGCTCGTGCAGGAAGAACGGCGCGTCCTCCACCCTCAGGCCCACAACGCCGCCGAGGTCCCAGAGTCTCACCGCACCGAGTGACCGCTCGTACCAGCTGGCAGCGGCCTGTGCGTCCGGCACGGCCAGCATGAGAGAGATCAGTGTTCCAGCTGCTGTCATGGCGCAAGGATGCTCATGCCCGCCTCTACTCGACGGGCCCTGCGAACAAGTCGAATGGGTGCCCTGCCGGGTCGATCATGACTCTAACGTGCTGCTGCGGTTGGTGCTCGGCCAGCTTGGCGCCCGCCTTGACCGCCCAGGCGACGGCGCCGTCCAGATCCTCGACCGCGACGTCCACGTGCATCATCATCTGCGGCTCGCCTGGTCTGGGCGGCCAGACAGGCGGCTGGTAGTCGGGCTCCCACTGGATGGCCAGCCCCCTGAGCCCCTCCCGGTCGGACGGCGGCCGCAGCATGACCCAGCCGTCCTCCACCGGGAAGCCCGGCCGAGCCGATGCCTCGGCCTCCACCTGCCAGCCGAGCAGCCGCTGGTAGAAGGCCGCGAGCAGCCTGGGATCCGGTGCACCGATGACCACCGTCGAGACGCGCATCCTCGGCTGTTCCACATGCAGCACAGTAATGCTTGCTCGCGTGCGGGCGCTGCCAGCCCCGCAGGGCTACACATCCGGTTATCCGGCCCGACGGCAAGCGTCAGCCGGTCCGGGCTACAGCTCTCGCCGTCCGAAACTGACCACCCCGGCGCCTAGCACGAGCACGAACCACACGCCCGCCCAGGCCAGGTAGCCCGCCGATGGCGCGCTGGTAATGAGGAACGGGTTCCCCCGCTCGTTCTGGGCCGCTAGCTGGCGGATCAGGTAAGACGACGGCTCTAGCTGGTACACGGCGGCCTGCCACAGGCCGTTGGTGGGCACCACGTAGGCCACGACCTTCGCGGCCGAGTCGAGGGCTGTGACGTGGAATGCCCCGCCAAGTGTTCCGACAACCCCGCCCAGCCAGGCAATGCCGAACACCGCGACGCCAATGACCCCTGCTGCCAGCGTGGGCAGCCGGGTGCTCAGCAGCAGGACCAGCGTCAGCAGCGTCGCGCCCTCGCCGAACAGGAAGGCCGCCGCCGGGACCGGGTCCGGGGCCAGGTAGCCGCTGGACCAGTCCACGACCGCGTACTCCAGACCGCAGACCACGGCCGTATAGGCGGCGAGCAAGGCCGCCAGCCCCAGCCACTTGCCCAGCAGGATCTCGGCGCGGCGCACCGGCCTGGCCGCGACGGCATGCAGCACGCCAGACTCGATCTCGCCGGAGATCGCGGGCGAGGCGATGGCCGAGGCGCTCAGCGCGACTACGAAGCTGAACATGAACATGAACAGGATGTAGGCCGTGGGCAGCGCCAGCCGGACCTCGCCCGAGGTGATCGTGGGGCCTGCGCCGTGGCTCAGGCGGTAGAAGCCCCAGGCGCTCAGTCCCACCACTGCCACCGTGATGCCCACGAAGGCCAGCACTAGCCGCCGCCTCAGGGCCTCGGTGATCGTCAGCCTCGCGACGGTCAGCGTCAGGCTGGCCGAACTCCGTCTTACGATGGCCAAGTTCACTGGTCCCCCAGGAGCTCAAGGAAACGATCTTCCAGGCTCGGCTGCTGCGGCACGACGGCCTCCACTCGGCCGCCCAGCCCGACGACTGCCGCGACAAGGTCGGGGACCTGCCCGGCCGGGATGCCGTCGACCAGCAGCCAGTCCGGCTCCTGGATCCAGCGCCCGAAGCGTTCCAGGGGCTGCCACCACCGCCCGGCCAGTCCGGTGACCCGCATGCGCACGCTGTCCTCCGCGCCGACCAACTCGGCCATGGTGCCGGAGGCCACCGAGCGGCCGCGGTCGATGACCGTCACCCTGTCGCAGACGTTCTCGGCCTCCGCCAGCAAGTGGGTGTTCAGGAACACCGTGGTGCCACGGTCGCGCAGCCCGCGGATCACCGCCCGCACGTCGTGCCGACCGACCGGGTCCAGCGCGCTGGTGGGCTCGTCCAGCACCACCAGCGCCGGCTCGCCAAGCAGCGCCACGCCCAGGCCCAGTCGCTGCTGCATGCCCTTGGAGAATGTGCCGACCCGGTCGTTGCCCCGGTCGGCCAGGCCGACCGTGCGCAGCGCGTTGTCGACCTCGTCCCGCCAGCGCGGCCGGTCGAGCCGCATGAGCCGGCAGTGCAGTACCAGCACCTCGCGGGCGGTCAGCCAGCTCTGGTACCGAAACAGCTCAGGTAGGTAGCCGATGCGCCGCCGGGTCTCCCTGTCGCCTGCCGGAGCGCCCAGCACCATCACCTCGCCGCCCGTCGGCCGGACCAGCCCGAGCAACAGCTTGACGAGGGTGGTCTTGCCGGCCCCGTTCGGTCCGAGGAAGCCGAACACCTCGCCCCGCCGCACCGTCATCGACAGGCCGTCCAGGGCCACGATGTCCCGGTAGCACTTGCGCAGCTCGATGGCATGCACAGCCGGGGAAGCACGGTCGGTCCCGCCGACGACTGCCGTTCCGGCCGACGCGGACGGCGCCGGGGCCGCCCCATGGTCAGCCGATCTGGCGAGCGACATTCAGGATGTCCTGTGAGTCAAGCAGGCCGACCACGGCGTGCACGATGCCGTCCGGGGTCTCCCAGATCACGGCGGACGCGCCGCCCGAGGCGACACTAAGCAACACCGCCGGAGCGCCGTGGATGCGCAGGTGCGTGGCCGTGATTCCAGACGGGACCGGGATCGGCAGCACTGAACTCGGGTTGCCGAGCAGCCGGACCTCGCTGGCCAGGTCGGCCGGTACGCCGGGCCGTCCAAGCAGGTAGCTCTCTAGCTGGCTGGTGGTGGCACTAGTGGAGGTCGCTACCGGCCGCCGCATTGTCAGAATGCCCAGTGTGGGCACCTTGGTGCCAGCCAGCTCGCCGCCGTACTGGACGATCATGGCCGGGCCCGCGGTCACCGTCAGCGTGGTCCCGCCCACCGGGGCGGCGATGCTCTTGCTGAACGTGATCGTGGCCGTGGCCCGTGGCTGCACCAGGACCGTGGTGAGCGGGCCCACTCCGGCCGGCAGCCGCGCCGGGGCGGTGAAGGCCAGGTGAGTCCGTGCCGTGGCCTGGGCCACCGACGCGACCTGGCTGGGCCGCCCCGAAGACGACCAATGCAGGGTGCCGAACCGCAGCCGCTGCGAGCCGCTGCCGCTGGTGAGACTGCCTGTTTCCGGTCCGGTGCCAAGGCCAAGCACGTTCGAGACAGCCCTTAGGTCACCGGCGCTGAGCTGGACCGAGGCCACCTTGGTCGGCGCGAAAACCGTGGTCAGCGTGGCCGCTGCCGCCACCCCGCCGGCCACAAGCACGGCCGTGACGCCCACAGCGGTGGCGACCGGGACGTTCAGTGGCGGGCGCGGGAAGCGGGGCACCCGGACCGACGGGCGCCGAGCGGCTGGCTCCAACGCAAGCTGGCGCTGGAGCTGGGCCCAGGCCGCGTCGGTGTCGGTGATGTCCGGCTGCGCGGTCAGCAGCCGGGAGGCCAGTGCGGCGTCCTCAGCGATCTGGCCACTGCTGGCCCGGCAGCGGCCGCACGTCTCCAGGTGACGCCCGGCGGCGTCGGGGACCGCGTACGGCTCCTCTTGCAGCCGCCGCAGCACCCCGTCAGATACGTGTCGCATCGTTCAGCTCCTTGCGTAGCGCGGACTCGGCCCGACGGAGCATCGTTCCGACGTGCCCGACGTTGACGTTCATGGCTTCGGCCACCTCGGCGTAGCTGAGGCCGCTGTGACGGAGCACGAGAACGGCCGCCGACCGGCGCGGCAGCCGCCGTAGTGCTCGGCGGACCTCGGCCCGGCACTCGGAGTCGAGCACCGCCTCCTCCGGCCCGGGCAGCGGGACATCGATACCGCTGAGCACCTGGCGGCGCCCACGACGGCGCTCGCTGCGGATCGCGTTCAGCCCGGCGTGCACTGCGGCCACCCGGACCCAGGCGGCCGCGTGGCTGGTCGCGTCCGGGTCACCGAACCGCCGCAGCGCTGCGATAAACACTTCCTGGGCCACATCCTGCGCGGCGGCCTCGTCACCCGTGACGCCGCGTGCGATCCGGACTACTGCCGGATAGTGTCCGCGAAAGAAACGCTCGAACGCGGCCGCGGTGGTACCGGGCGGCTGGGCCCCCGCACTCGTCGTGACTCTGGCTTCCATCCTCACCGTCTCCGCATGGTAAGCACCGCCGCGCCTGTTGATGTGACGCTCTCGCGGGCCCGAACGCGTTAGCCGCAGCCGCCGTGAGCCGTTATACGTTGGACTTGATGCTGCCGCCGTCGATCTGGTATACGGCGCCGGTGATATAGGACGCCAGCTCGGAGGCCAGGAAGGCGACGAGGTTACCGAGTTCCATTGGCTCGCCGAGCCGTCCCACCGGAATTGCCGTCGCGGCGATCCTCAGCCGTTCCGCCAGGACCGCCTGGTCCTCGGTGTCGCGTGCTGCGAGGATCCTGTCGGTCCGGAATGACCCAGGCAGCACGAGGTTGATGGTGATCCCGTCGTGGGCCAGCTCTGGCATGATCGCCTTCATCAGGCCAGCAACGCCGGGGCGGGTTCCGTTCGAGAGGTCGATGTTTCCGACGGGCTGCTTTACCGAGGTCGACTGGATGCCGACGATCCGACCCCACCGTTTGCGGTGCATATACGGGACGACCTGGCGGACGAAGCGCACGAAGTTGAGGTTGACGACCTCGAAGGCCCGCCGCCAGTCCTCGTCTGTCATGTCAGCGAACTTGCCCACCGGTGGACCACCGGAGTTGTTTACCAGCACGTCGATGCCGCCAAAGCGCTCGGCGGTAGCGGAAACGACACTGCTGATGCCGTCGGCTGTCGAAAGGTCGGCGGGCACGGCGAACACCTCGGCGCCAGTGTCCGCCCGGATTTCCTCGGCCGCATTCTCCAGGTCGGCAGCCATTCGCGCACAGATCGCGACTCGTGCGCCCTCGCGCGCAAGCGCGACGGCGCACGCTTTCCCCAGGCCCTTGCTCGATGCAGCGACGAGCGCGACCTTTCCAGCTAGACCCAGGTCCACGTGACTCTCCGAGCGTTCTGGCAACCGGCACGGCCTGACCGCCACCGGATTCCGTCGGGAAACATCGAAGCACACTACGCCAGGGAGCTTCTGGGCTCTGCTCAGGCCGCGGGCAACCAGATGAGGGTGGATGCGAAGATCACTGTCTGGCCGCGGGCGACGGCCTGCAGTGCCTCCTGCTCGCGGTGTAGCGAATACCGCACCTGCCCGCGATGGGGTCGGGCCGCGTCGGCGCCGGTCTTCGTCTCGATCACCGTGCCCAGGCCGGGCGCGGCCTGGCGGGCCGGGTTGAAACGAACCGAGGTAAGGGTGGACGGCGCCTGGATGAGCCAGCCGGCAGAGACGATCGTCTAGTGCGACGCCTTGACGGCGGTATCGGTGCTGACCGTGCTCGGCGTCGAGGTGCCGGTGGGCAGCTTGCCCCTCGTCTGGACGACCGGGTTCAGGATGCACATCCCGTCGGGCAGCCTGGCGACGGCAGTGACGTCCGTCACCGAAGTCCCGACAGTAGGTGGCGTGCGCGAGGAAGATCGCTGTATGACTCGCCACCGGCTCGATCCGTCACCATCGACGACAGCAGACGTGTTCTCCCGTGACTTGCGGCCAGTGCTGAGCGTCGACCCGGGCGACGTGATCGTGGTGCGCTCCCTGAACGCGTCCGGGCACCTGGAGCCGCAGACATTCCCGGGCGAGCAGGTGCCAACGATGGTCAGCAAGAGGCGCAGCGGCCACTGCCTGACGGGACCGATCGCCGTCTGCGGTGCCGTGCCAGGCAATGTGCTCGCGGTGCGCTTCGTTTCGCTCCGGCCTGACGACTGGGGCTACACCGTCGCCGCGGCCCGCGACACCCCGCTAACCAGGCGACTCGGCCTGCACACTGGCCCACCTGCCTGGCTACTCTGGCACATTGACGCGGACGCTGGACTCGCTACCAGTGACCTAGCGCACACGGTGCGTATTGCCCCGTTCCACGGCGTTACCGGCGTCGCCTGGGATGAGCCGGGCGAGCATTCGACCATTCCGCCCAGGCCCGTCGGGGGCGGAAACATCGACTGCAAGGAACTGGTCGCCGGATCGATCCTGTACCTGCCGGTTAACGTGCCAGGCGCGCTGCTGAGCATCGGCGACGGCCATGCCGCCCAGGGCGACGGAGAAGTGGCGGGCACCGCGATCGAGTGTGGCATGACGACCGAGCTTCAACTCGGCCTGGTCACGGCGCGGCCGACTCCAGGAGTGCACGCGGAGACTCCGGCTGGCCAGATTACCTTTGGCTTCAGCCCGGATCTGAATGCGGCAATGGGCGATGCGCTGGATGCGATGCTGACCTGGCTGCAGGCCAGCTACGCAGTTGACAAGGTAACGGCGCTGGCGATGGCTAGCCCGGTGCTCGACCTGAGGGTCACGCAGGTCGCGAACCAGACCTGGGGCGTACACGCATTGCTTCCGGCTGGCGCGATCGGCTGAGACTCTGCTTGGTTCGGCCGAGCAGCTCACAGCCGTAGCGAGCGAACGGTGCAGATGGACAGGCGCCTGGAACTGGGGATCTAAAGAGCACCCAGATCGATCACGTGCCCGCGTGCGCCCAGGGCCTGGTGAAGCCTACTGGATCCCGATCGGCGTAGGGCGCGATCCTAATCGGGTAGCCGGCCGCGTAGGCCTCGATCATCAGCCCGCCGCCGATCACGATGCCGACGTGGCCGGGCGAGGTCGTTGTGCCGTCGGAGCCGGCGAAGAACACCAGGTCGCCGGGCTCCACCTCGCTGGAGCTGACTCGCGGCCCCCATGCCCACTGCTGCTGCGAGGTGCGCGGGATGCCGACCCCGGCCGCGCGATAGGCCATCATGACGAGCCCCGAACAGTCAAACGCGTCCGGCCCGGTGGCACCCCACTGGTAGGGCTTGCCCAGCTGCTGCTCGGCGTAGGCGATGGCTGCCGCGGCCACGGCGTTCGGCGGCTGGTCGGTCGCCACGCCCGGCAGGCATTGCGGCACGCTGACCGGGCTATCCGCGCCGACCGTGTAGCCACCGCCGGCATATACCCCGGCCCAGTACAGCACCGCCTGGACGTAGGACTCCAGGTGGTTGTAGGCGAAGACAGCCGCGTCGACGTCGGAGAGGACGCCGTGCTCGAGCAGGTACTTGGCGGCCCCAGCGATGGCGTCGGCAGGCACGTAGACACTCGCGATGCCGTCCCCTGTCGCATCGGTGGCGACGCCGTTGACCCTCTGGCTTGCCGGATGCACCGGCGCGCCGCCCCACTGATTGCCTGCCGCACCGCCGATCCCGATCTGCATCGGACCGGCAGCGCCGAACGCGTTCGCACCGCTGTGCACGCCAGGCAGATCGCTCCGGCCATCATCGCTCTCCACCTTTCCGATGCCGGCCAGGAGTACCCACGGAACGTCGTACTCTCGGCCAGTCACCTTGAACAGCGCGAGATAGTTCGCGGGGATCGAGTTCTCAGCCGACTGGCTCGCGGCCGGCTGAACGCCCGATCCGCTGCCCGGCGACGAGCAGGCGACCTCGGCTTCGGAGAGCAGCCCGCCGCTAGCGAACATCATCAACGGCGCTGCCAGCGCGACGGCACCGACGACGAGCGCCGCGCACGCCAGCCACACCGCGATGCGCCGAGCAGGGCCAGTACGCCCGGGCCCGGCTATCACGAGTTCCCAGCCGCGGCCGGCTCGATGTCGCTGACCTGCCAGCTTGTGTCGTCGCCTGTCACCGTCACTGCGTAGCTCGTGGTCTGCAGGCTGCTACCGCGTACGTCAGTGACCCGCTGCGTCACCTGTACGACGAAGGTCAGGCTCGTCGGACCGAACGCCCTGATCTCGTCGATCACCGTGCGCGCCGAAGACACCTGCCTGCTCGAAGTCCGCGCCGACGCCACGCCCGGCGCGGAGTACGCGGCTTCTATCTGGCCGACAAGCTGCGCAGACGCCAGCGGCCTCAGCCGGGCCGCATAGGCCGCAGCGCGCTGCGCGTAAGAAAACGTGCCGTACGCGTCGCCGAACCGCACGGTGACCGAGGCCGCGGCGCCAAGGCCAGCCTGGCTGAACGGCAGCCACTGGTAGATATCCGGGCCGGCTGTGGTCGCCGTCCCTGCCGGAGGGCGCGACGATGATCCGAACGGCGCGGCGGGCGACGAGCTGGACTCGGCAGCTCTCGGCCGGTCGCCCGCCCGGGTCGGCCTGTGCGCCGCCGGGTACAGCAGGTAGGCGCCGAGCGCGACGAGCCCGAGAACGACCACGCCGAAGGCCGCAGTCCGCGCGAACTGGGTGAATCGCATGGCACGGCCTACTTGCGGGGCAGCGGGCGGAGCCAGAAGGGACCGTGACTGTCCGCGGGCTCGGCCGGAACCGGCCGCGCGAGCGGCCCGTTCATCGCCTGCCAGGTGGGCCGCGGGCCGACCTGACGGCCTGGCGCGGTCCTCGACAGCGGCGTTCGCCCCGAGCCGGACGCGTTCGTGCCGTGCATGGCCGGAGGCCTAGTCGGGCGGCGCACCGCGAGCTGGGCCGCCTGAGCGAGCCCGGTCGACCGGGGCGGCAGGTTCAGCGGCGGCGGCTCGGATGCCGGCAATGGTGATGTGGCCAGGGCTGCTGCCCGAGAGGCCACCCTAACGCGGCCGCCAGTAGCGTCCGGGCTTCCGCCGTTGGCCGACGGGCCGACGCTGGCCTGACCGGCTGCGGCGCCCACTTTGACGGTGCCGGACAGCGCGGGCGCTGCATCGGGTGTAGTGCCAGCGCCGGCCTGAGCGCGAGCGCCGGCCTGAGCGCCAGCGAGGCCGGCTAGGGCAGCGCCAGCTCCCCCGGTGGCAGCCACGCCCGCAGCCACACCCGCCGCTTGGCCCGGATTGCGGCGGACCCAGCGGCCGGCCCGCGAGCCAGAGAACGTCGGCACCGCGAGCGTGGCCGCCGTCAGAGTGCCGGCCCGCGCCGTCTGGCCAGCGCGGTACATATCGGCCTCGGCTCGCTCGGTCGATCCCAGCATCCCGTAGCCGACGGCCGAGAACAGATGCTGGAACGGCCGACGGTAGATAAAGGCTGCCACGCTGACCAGCGCGATCATGAGGATCTTGAGCGCCCACGGGAGCACCGCGTCGCTGGTGCCCATGATCAGCGCGTAGCAGTACAGCAGCAGGCTGAGCACCAGTGCGACGGCCGCTTGCTTGAGCAGCACGCCGATCAGCATCTCGACCCAGCGCAGCGCCACCACCCTGCCGAACCCCGGATGGGTGCCGACCAGCAAGAAGAACGGGCCGACGATCAGCAGCAGCAGAAAGCTCAGCTTCAGCAGGATCAACGTCACCGAGATCAGCAGCACCAGCACGCCTGCCACGACAGCGGCGAACAGCGCCGCGAACCCGACCTCAAGCCGGGTGGTCCACTCGTTCCCCTGGAACAACGGGTAGACGGCGGGGTCGTTGGCCTGAATGCTGCTGGCGATGCCGGCGTAGGCTGCCTGCTTGGCCGAGATGAGTGCGCTGGTCGGCTTCTCGTTTACCGCGATGGCCTGGGCCCACAGCAGCGACCGCCCGTAGGTGTTCACCGCCGTCGGCTTTCCGCCGCCAACCGAGTACTGCGACGTGCCGAACTCCCCGACCAGCCAGGGCTTGCACACCAGGACTGTCCAGAGTTCGTCGGCGTTCTGGTCCACGACCGTCCCTGCCGAGACGTAACTGTAGCTAGCCGGTGACGCCTGCGGATCTCCCTGCTGCAGGGGAACGCAACTGCTCGGGCCCGGGCTCGGCAGCCTGGCGAAGGCAGCATCCAGCGCCTGCGAGATGCCGTCCGACACTCCGGTGCCGAGGCCGGTCACCGCGGCCGGCTGGCCGATCAGGAAGATCGCGGCAGCGCAGGCGACGACCATCCAGATCGTGCCCTCGATCGTGCGCGTGCCGCGCTTGCGGATTAATCCCTGCCAGGCGAGCCACATGGCGGCGACGATGACCACCACAGCGAGGTAAGGAAAGTACATGGCATTGCCGAGGCTGGTGATAAGCCTGTCGGACACCCGCTGCAGCCAGGAGAGAATGCCCCCGCTCGCCGCAGCCTCATACACAGTGATCGTGACCCGGTCGATCGCCTTGGCCGCGTCGAAGACCATGCCAGCGACGTTGTTGCCGATCAGCGACGTCATGTCGGAGCACTGCAGGTTGGTGGCGGCCCAGAAATCGCCGGCCACCCCGTACTCGTCGTACAGCGTCGCTGGCTGCCTCCCGGTGGCTGGCGGCGCCACCATCGCGTCAATGCCGGAGTTGGCGGGCTCAGGCTCGGGCAGCGAGGGCTGGCAGATGTTGTTGAGGTCGCCGACCAGGCCGGAAGAGCCGAGCGAGCAGAACCCGAGCAGCCCGCCGATGTCACCGATGCCCGGCACCGAGCACAGGCCGCCGGCCGAGGCGGCCGACGTCACGTCCGCGACGGTCTGCGTTGTGCTCGTGCCACCGCCCTGCTTGCCGAGTGACTCGCCGCCGATCCCGGCCGCGACTATCACGGACACGGCCGTGGCGGCCAGCACAAGGGCCGTCGTGCGCGGGAAGCGGAGTCTGCGCATCACTGGCTGGGACGAGCACGAGTCGGGTTGGTGTCCAGGCACTGACGCAGCTCGTCAGAGATCAGGTCGACCGCGATCCGTCCGGCCCGGCCGTCGAGGTCACGGAAGATGCACTCCCCGTTGCTCAGCCCGCGCAGTGCGGCCCTGTGCTCGTCCGACTGCTCGATCCCGAGCAACGACAGCACGCTGGCGACCTCCGTCTGCTCCGCCGAGCGGAAGGCGAACACGCTGGAGATGCAGTTGGTGACCTGCTCGTTCAGCAGGTCACCGGCATTGTGAGAGACCATGATCAGCGCGGTGTTGCGCGACCGGCCCATCCTGGACACCTCGGGGATCAACTTGGCGCCCTGTGGGGTGGAGGTGATCGCCCACGCCTCATCAAGGAAGATGGCCTTGGGCAGGCGCGTGTCCATGCCGTTGAGCAGCCGGCGCGCGAACTGGGAGACCAGGTACAGCAAGGCCACCGACAGGCGCTGCTCGTAGGAGAAATCCTCGCGCTCGACCCCGGAGTCCGGCAGTGTCAGCCCGGCCAGGGTGAACACGCTCGTCCAACCGGCCGCATCGATCCGGTCCCCGCCCGAGGCCGCGAAGCAGAGCCTGGCTAGGCGCATCTCCGACATCGACCGCAGCACCGCGCCCAGGTTCACCGCTGCCGGGTCCGATGACTCCTCCAGGTGCGTGACCACCTTGCCCAGGCTCGGCTGCTGACCGGACGCCACCGTGCCGACGGCCTGGACCATGGCGCTCTCGCGCTCCTCGCTCATCCGGGGCAGCAGCAGCCGGAGCGTCTCGGTCGCCATGGTTCGCCGCTCAGCTAGCTCCGCACCGAACGAAAATGGGTCGAGCAGGCCGGGCGCCGCGCTGCCGAGCGGCACCACCCTGGCCCGGCGCCCACGGGCGGTCAGCCAGCCGGCCAGCGCCTGCGCATCTCCCTTCGGGTCGATCACCGCGACCGTTACGCCCCGCAACGCCAGCTGCAGGATCAGCAGCAGTGCCAGGGTGGTCTTGCCGCCGCCCGGCTCACCCGTGATCGCCACCGCGGTCGGCCTGTTCCTGGCGGCGGCCACCAGCGGGTCAAAGTGCACGACTGCCCGCGCCCGGCCCAGGGACTCGCCGATGTATGGCCCCACCCAGCCCGCGTCCTCGACGGCCCTGTCGCCAAGGTCGACGGTGGCCGTCGGCATGCCGCCGGCGACCGTGTAGAGGGGCTGGCGCTGCAGGTAGGAGGCGAGCCGTACCTTATCGCCGGGCAGTGATTCCCGAAGGAGGGAGAATTGGTCGCCGGTCGAGTTCACCACGTCGATACCAGCGTCCCGGTAGTGCTCGATCAGGGCCTCTGCCCTGCGCACGCACATCTCCCGAGTTGGCGCAGCGACCATGAGCCGGTGCCAGCCGTATACAAACGGCAACCTCTCCTTGGTGATGCCGTGCTCGAGCATCCGCGCCGCCGCGATCTGCTCGGCAAGCGCTATCGGCAGGTCGGCTCCCGCCTCCCTAATGTGCGCATCCATGTCCCTGGCGTGCGCCAGGCGCCGACTCACGTCCCTGCTGGCCCGGGCAGGTGTGATCAGCTTCATCCGAAGGCTGGCCTCCACGGGGAACGGCAGCGCGTCGACGTAATGCAGCCACGGCTCGCCGTCCGGAAAGCACATGACGTCGGGAAACCGCGCGAAGGACACGAACGCGGCGAACGAC
>JASHSO010000079.1 GCA_030038715.1 Streptosporangiaceae bacterium | reverse complement strand
CGAGCTCCCGCCCTGCCAGCCGAGCCAGACGAACTGCTGGCTCGCGTCGCCGGCGAAGTACCGCCGTGCCGTGAGCTCGCCATTGTAACCAGCGGTGATGGCCTGGTCGTAGGCGTTGACTTGGGCGCCGCAGTATTCGCTGTAGATGCCGTTGGCGCAGCTGTCCCCGAAGCCTGGGTACCCCCCTGCCGGGGTGCCGGTGGCTGCGAGGGACACCCCGGCTCCCATGACTGCCGCGGCTGCCACCCCGGTCACCACAGCGATCATCCTCACTCTGATCATGCTCTTCTTCCTCCGTCTGGAATGGGCGCGGGGACGAGCAAACCATATACGACAGTGGCCAGTCCGGAGGCAGTCGTTCGACGCCGCCTGGGGCGCAGCCCGCAGCCGCACTGGCCAGTCGCGTTGGGTCTACCACCCAGGAGGTCGCATATATCGTGGAACGATAGCAGGCTGAGTTGACACGCTCAGTGGCCTCGATTAAATTCATATCGTAGAACGATATATCGTTCGTCGGAATTGCTTCTGCGGGCCCGTGCCCGCGCCGGGCTCGGGCACGCCTCGCAGGGCCAGATTCTGAGGAGCACGCCATGCAACTCAATCGGCACCCCTCGCCACTGCCGCCAGATCGGGCACTGGTCACTGCCGGATCGCCGCTGCCCGAAGGACGGCGAGCCGCAGCCGCCGGGTCCCCGCTTCCGCCCGACCCATCGGTGGTCGCCTACCTTTCCCCTGCGGCCGATAAGGACCCGAACCACGCGGCAGACAGGACGCGGTAGCGCGCCGGCATCGTTGGCTCGATAGCGACGCCAGGTCACGGCTTGCCTTTTCTGGGAACGAGGCGCCGCCAGCCTAGGTCGTCCCCTGTTCGCGCGGGTCCGGGCCGATGCTCAGGAGCTCGTCGGGCGCGTGGTCGACCTGCAGGGTCGTGTGCTCCAGGCTGAACCGTTCGGCCAGGAGCCGCTCCAGGTCGCGGCGAACCTCATGACAATCGGCCGGGCGCCGCACCAGGACGTGCGCCGACAGCGCGGGGAACCCGCTCGTGATGAGCCAGACATGCACGTCATGGACGGAGGCCACGCCTGGCTGGCCGGTAATAGCGGCGACAATGTCAGCGGGTGCATAGCCCTCCGGTGCCGCCTCGAGCAGGATCCTGCCGGTCTCACGCAGCAGCCGCCA
This sequence comes from Streptosporangiaceae bacterium, assembly GCA_030038715.1. Taxonomy (GTDB): domain Bacteria; phylum Actinomycetota; class Actinomycetes; order Streptosporangiales; family Streptosporangiaceae; genus JAJYUU01. The sequence continues at coordinate 8,527 of JASHSO010000079.1, read as the reverse complement.
CGCCGCGTGCAGCATCAGCCCGACTACAGCCAGCGAGGCGATCGAGTCGGCCCGGGCGAACCCGGTGAGCAGGATAACGACACCGGCCACCAGAGTCGCGATGAATCCGTAGAGGTCCGTGACGATGTGCGCTAGCGCGCCCCTGACGTTGATCGAGTTGCGGTTGGCCCTGGTAATGACCCAGGTAGCGGCCACGTTCACCACGACGCCGAGGACGGCCACGCTGACCACGATCGCGCCGTGCACCGCCACTGGGTGGACCAGACGGGTGACGGCCTCGAAGGCGACCAGGGCGCTGACGACCACCAAAGTTATGCCGTTGGCCTGCGCAGACAGCACTTCCGCCCGCTTGAACCCGAACGTCCACATCCCAGCCGCCGGCTTTCGGGCCAGACGGATCGCCAGCAGGCTCGCGCCCAGAGCGCCGGCGTCGGTCAGCATGTGGCCGGCGTCGGCCAGCAGGGCCAGCGAGTGGCCGAGGAAGGCCATGACAACCTCGAAGGCCAGGAACGCGACGATCAAGCCCAGGCCTGTCGCCAGGTAACGGCTGTCGGCGCCGGGGCTGACCGGGTGACCGTCCCGGTGGCCGCCCGTGCCCGAGTGCTGCCTCACGCCTTGTCCCGTTCGGGGTGCAGCGCGCGGGTGTGCCGGGCGTGGCTCAGTGCGATGTCCAGCAGTTCCCGCACGTGCGCGTCATCAAGCCGGTAGTACATCATCCGGCCCTGGCGCCGGGGCGCGGAGACGATGCGATGCGCCCGCAGCCAGCGCATGGCGTGGCTGGCGGCCGACTCGCTCATTCCTGCCACGGCGGCGAGGTCGCGGACGCACATTTCCCCGGCCTTGAGCAGGGCAACCAGCAGCCGGACCCGGCTACGATCACCGAGCAGCGCGAATACGTCAGCGACCTGCTCTAGCTGATCAGACGCGGGCATCGCGGCCAGTACGGACGCCACCTGATAACGGTCCACCACGCGGGCCAGGGAGCCGTCGAGTTCCACAACATCGGAACAACTGTTCATATGTTTGAGTGTATCAGGTCAGCTATCGCGCCCATGCGCACCCGGAGCTCAGCCGGGCCGCCGTCCCAGGTGAAATCGGGTATGTGCAGGCCTACTTTCATCCGCGCAGCTCCGCACCGATTCGCCTCTCCCGGTCAGCATCGCATTGACACAGGCCCCGGGGGAATCTGAGCCCGCCGCCTGGACGCTGACAGCTAAGTGCAGAAGAGAATCGGCTTCCTGTCGTTCGGCCACTGGCGAGCCAGTCCGAGTTCACAGACCCGGTCTGCCGCCGACGCGCTGCTCCAAACGATCGAGCTAGCCGAGGCAGCCGAGGAGCTGGGCATCGATGGCGCCTTCGTCCGCGTCCACCACTTCGAGCGGCAGCTGTCATCACCGTTCCCGCTGCTGTCCGCGATCGCGGCCCGGACCGAGCGGATCGAGATCGGGACCGCAGTCATCGACATGCGCTACGAGAACCCGCTGTACCTGGCGGAGGAAGCCGCGGCGGCCGACCTGATCAGCGGCGGGCGGCTGCAAATCGGAGTGAGCAGGGGTTCGCCGGAGACCGCGCTGCGCGGGGCGGAGTCGTTCGGTTACCGGCCGCCCGACGGAGAGACCGACGCTAACTACGCACGGCGCAAGACAGAGATCTTCCTCGCTGCCATCAGCGGTGCGGCCGTGGCCAGGACTGACCCGGCCCGTAGCGGAGTCAGCGGCGGACTGTCCATCCAGCCGCAGTCGCCCGGGCTCGCCGACCGGACCTGGTGGGGCTCCGGCACCCGCGCCACCGCAGCCTGGGCGGCAGATCTCGCGCTGAACCTGCAGAGTTCCACGCTGCTGTCGGAGGACACGGGCGTGCCGTTCGACCAGCTTCAGGCCGAGCAGATCAGGATGTATCGCGAGGCGTGGGCGAACCGAGGCTGGCAGCGCGAACCCCGGATCTCGGTATCGCGCAGCGTGCTGCCGATCACCCAGGACATCGACCGCGCGTACTTCGGTGGCCAGGGCCATGCCGACCAGGTCGGGCTGCTCGAAGGCACGACGGCTCGGTTCGGCCGGACGTACGCCGGCGAGCCCGACCGGGTCGCCGAGGAACTCGCGGCCGACGAGGCCGTGCGGGCGGCCGACACTGTGTTGTTCACCGTTCCCAATCAACTGGGCGTGGCATACAACGCGCGCATTCTCGCGACGATCGCCAGCGATATAGCGCCTGCGATCGGCTGGACTCCAGCCAGCCCCCGCGACGGAGAGCGGGCCGAGGCGTCTGGGGCTCGCCGTCAGCCAGAGGATGCGGTCACGCCAGGCGCGGACCTGCACCGCTGACGGTCGGCCTTTGGGCGCCCAGCATTACCGGAATCGCGGCTGCCAGTGCATCCTGCCAGGCAGGCAGCGGGCTCATTCCGATCCGCGCCCAGCCACCGTGGCCAAGGACGCTGCTGGCAGGTCTCCTGGCCGGAGCCAGCCGGTCGTCGCTGGTGATGGGCGTCACCAGGTCGGGGCTGGCGCCTACCAGCCCGTAGACAGACCTGGCCAGCTCGAACCAGGTCGTGGCGCCCGAACTGGTGGCGTGATAGATCCCCGTAGGCGCCTCGCGCTCGACCACGGCGACGATCCGATTCGCGACATCGCGCGTCCAGGTCGGCTGCCCGCGCTGATCATCGACCACCTCCACGTGGGTGCCGTGCAAGGCCCGGTCGATCATCGTCCGCACGAAGTTCGGGCCGTGCGCGCCGTACAGCCACGCTGTCCGCAGCACGTATGCCCTACCTGCCACATTCAGCGTCGCCCGCTCGCCAGCCAGTTTCGTCCGGCCGTAGGCGTTCAGTGGTGCCGGCCTGTCCTGTTCGCCGAAGCAAGGCTGGCCGGTGCCGCCGAACACGTAGTCGCTGGACACGTACACCAGCACGGCACCGCGGCGCTCGCACTCCGCCGCAACGTTGCCGGCACCCATGCCGTTGACGGCCAGCGCTTGGTCCTCGTGCGCTTCAGCCGCATCGACGCCAGTCCACGCCGCGCAGTTGAGAACCACGGCGGGTTGCGCCACCCCGATAGCTCGGGCGACGGCGCGGCGATCTGTGACGTCGAGCGCACCGCGATCCAGTGCGATCACCGGCTGCCCCCGGCCTTCCAGCGTCATGGCGAGGTCCCGCCCGAGCATCCCGCCGGCCCCGGTGATCAGCCAGCGTCGTCTCATGCGATTCCCTTCAGCGGCTCCCACCAGGGGCGGTTGTCGGCGTACCAGCGCACTGTCGAGGCCAGGCCGTCCTCGAACGTGATCGAGGGCCGGTAGCCCAGGCGCCTCAGCTTTGAGTCGTCGAGCGAGTACCGCCGGTCGTGTCCCTTGCGGTCCTGCACGTACTCGACCATGCTCCAGTCGGCACCGCAGCAGCGCAGCACGGCTTTGGTGAGGTCCTCGTTGGCGAGCTCCACATCGCCCTGGATGTGGTAGGTCTCCCCCGGTGCGCCGCGGTCGAGCACTAGCTGCACGCCGCGGCAGTGGTCTTCAACGTGGACCCAGCTGCGCACGTTCTTGCCGTCGCCGTACAGCGGAATCGTGTGCCCGGACAGCAGATTGGTGACGAAGAGCGGGATCGCCTTCTCGGGGAACTGATATGGCCCGTAGTTGTTGCAGCAGCGGGTAATGCACATGTCGATGCCGTGCGTGTGTGCATACGCCTGGGCGATGAGGTCACCGCCCGCCTTGGCAGCGGCGTACGGCGACCTCGGGTCCAGCTGGGCCCCCTCGGTCCACGACCCGGTAGCGATGCTGCCGTAGACCTCGTCGGTGGACACCTGGATGAAGCGCTTGGTGCCAGCGTTCACGCAGGCGTCCAGCAGCACCTGGACGCCCTTGACGTTGGTCTCGACGAAGGCCGCGGCCCCGTCGATCGACCGGTCGACGTGGGACTCGGCGGCGAAGTTGACCACGACGTCGTGATCGGGAACCACCGCCGCCAGCAGCTTGCCGTCGCAGATGTCGCCGCGGATGAACCTGAATCCTGGCAGCCTGCGCACCGGGCTCAGGTTCGCCAGGTTCCCGGCATAGGTCAGCTTGTCAAGGACCGATACCTCAGCAGCCTCCTGGCCGGCGAACGCGCCAGTCAGCAGCATCCGGACATACTGCGAGCCGATGAACCCGGCGCCGCCGGTGACCAGTACTTTCATGGAGTTTCCGCGACTCATCCGCGTCTTGTCATTGCCGAACAGCCGGCAGCGGCTCGAAGCCCCCCTGCCGCACCGCCTCGTGCCCGGCGGCGATGAACATATACCCCGGACAGCGCACGTTCGCTCGTTGTTGTTCGAGCGAGGTTAGCGGTTCAAGCCACACGTATCCTTGGCCCAGCGCGCCTGACTGCCTCCCCGGCGCGCGCGCCGGGAGGTGCCCGCGGCGAAAGGTCGGATCCATGAACGATGCGGTGGCCGCAGCCGACAGGCAGGCGATCCGTGAGCTTGTCGAGAACTGGGTCGTCTGGCGAGACGCCGGCGACTGGGATCGCTTCAGGACCGTCTGGCATCCGGATGGCAGGATGATGGCGACCTGGTTCCAGGGCTCAGCTGAGGAGTTCATCGAGGCCAGCCGCCAGGGCATGGCGCACGGGGCGAACATCTTGCACTTCCTCGGCGGCACATCAGTCGACGTGATCGGTGACCGGGCCATTGCCCAGACGAAGATGACTATCTCCCAACGTGGCGCGGTGCACGGCGTGCTGTGTGACGCGGTGTGCACGGGGCGCTTCTACGACTTCGTCGAACGCCGCGCCAACCGCTGGGGCATCGTGCTGCGCCAGCCCATCTATGAGAAGGACCGGCTCGACCCCGTCGAGCCCACGGCGCGGGTAGAGCTGTCGGAGCAGGAACTGAGTCGATTCCCCGAGGGGTACCGGCACCTGGCCTACCTGCAGACAGGCCTCGGACACCGGGTCAAAGACGACATGCCAGGGCTGGCCGGGCCCACTGTCGAGGCACTCTACCGGCGCGGTGCACGGTGGCTGGCCGGCGGACCGTGCGAGTAGGCAGGCCCCGGTCCTAGCCCGAGATCATGATGCTTGGCGTACGGGCTGGGCTACTCCGGCGTCGAGGCGCAGATCCCGCTGTACATATTCATCTTCCTGGTCGCGCTCGGGGTGGACTACAACATCTTCCTGAGCGCCCGGATCCGAGAAGAAGCCCGGCACGTCGGCACGCAGCAGGGCACCCTGCGCGGGCTCGGCGTGACGGGCGGCGTCATCACTGCGGCAGGGATCGTGCTGGCCGGCACGTTCGCCGACTTGACCCGGCTGCCCAATGTCCCGGTGGCCGAGGTCGGGATCGCGGTAGCACTCGGCGTCCTGCTCGACACGCTGCTCGTTCGCACCGTGCTCGTGCCGGCCGGCCTGCTCGCTATCGGCGAGCGCGTCTGGTGGCCGTCGCGAGCCGGTCGCCGAACGGAACCCCGGTGACCCGCGTTACGCCGCGACCAGCTCGGACGGCTCGGCGATGACGTCCACCAGTGCGCCGTTGCGCATCACCGTGATCGCCAGCGGCCTGCCGATCGCGTCGCTGAACATCAGCTTCTGCAGGTCCTGCGCCCGGGTCACGGGTTCGCCGCCGGCGGTCAGCAGCAGGTCGCCCGGCCGCAGCCCGGCCCGAGCGGCCGGGCCGTTCGGCACCACCTCGGCGACCCGCAGCCCGCTGGCCCGCCCGAAGCGCGCCCGCAGTGGCTCAGGCAGCGGCATGGGCACGCTGACGATGCCGAGATAGGCGCGCCTGACCTTGCCATCGCGCATGAGCGCGGCAATGATCTTGCGAGTGGTGGCATTAATCGGAACGGCTAGTCCCAGCCCGACCCCCGCCACCGCCGTGTTGATGCCGACGATCTTGGCATTGGCATCCGCCAGTGCGCCGCCGGAATTGCCGGGATTCAGCGCCGCGTCGGTCTGGATGACGTCCTCGACCAGGCTCGGCCTGGAGCCGCCGCTCGTGGGCAGCGATCTGCCGAGCGCGCTGACCACCCCGGCCGTCACCGACCCGGTCAGACCCAGCGGGCTGCCGACGGCCACGACAAGCTGGCCGACGACGAGGTCATCGGCCTCGCCGAGCACGGCGGGATTAGGCGTCTGGCCGTCGGCCCGCACGACGGCCAGGTCGGACAGCGGGTCAGCGCCGACCACCCTGAAGGCCGCGCTGGTGCCGTCGGAAAACAGCGCGGTGCCGTCTGCCGCGCGCCCGACGACGTGGGCATTGGTGAGCAGGAACCCGTCCGGCGTGTAGCTGACTGCCGAGCCGAGGCCCTCGCCGCGGTACCGGCCGCCAGAGTGCGGGACGCGCAGGCTTGCTACCCGGGGCGTCAGCTCCGCGGCGACCCCGGCTACGATCTGCGAGTACGCATCAAGCGGTCCCGATGTCATGCTGCTCTGATGCCAGATTACAACATTACAGAACTGCCTTCCATGCCCCTGGCTGCCTGCCGGGCGAGACACGCACCGATGAGATGCTGGAACGCCGGTAGACCTGGCATCCTGCATAAAAGCCCGAGGGAGCATGACATGATGCCGTTCGCCACCACAGCAAGGCGGGCCGTCGCCGCCGCCGCCGTCGCCGCCTCCGCTGGCCTGCTCACCGCGTGCGGTTCCGCGGCCGGTCCGTCGGCGCACCCGACTGTGACGGTCACCGTGACTGCAAGCGCGTCGACCGCCGCTCCCGGCGCGCCGACCGTCACTCCGACGCCGACGCCATCAGGCCCGCCGGGCTGCACCACGTCCTCGCTCACCGCGTCGCTCGGCCAAGGCAGTGGCGCTGCCGGCAGCGTGTACTACCCGATCGAATTCACTAACAACGGTCCGACCTGCACGCTGTACGGCTACCCGGGCGTGTCCTTCGTGTCCGCATCGGGCGCCCAGGTCGGCGCGGCCGCGGGTGAGGACCCGACCTATCCCAGGCGGCTGGTGACCCTGGCACAGGGCGCCACCGCGCACGCCGACCTCCAGATCACGGTCGCCCAGAACTACCCGGCTGCCACCTGCCGCCCGGTGGCGGTCAAGCGGCTGAGGATCTTCCCGCCGGGCCAGACCAGCGCTCTGTACGTCAGCGTGGCAGCGACGACCGGCTGCGGCAGCACGGCCGTCACCATCCTCCATGTGCAGACGGTCCAGCCGGGCAGTGGCAATCCGTAAGTCTGCCGCGGCGTGCTCCGCCGGTGTGGTGGGCACTGGCCTGGTTCATCCCGTTCCCTTCCCTTCGCCGGCTAGCTGGCCGGGCGCGCACTGGCGGGCGACCAGGCTCGCCAGGTCGGCGAGCAGCCGGCCGGCCAGAGCTCCGCGCCGGTCGTCGGGGACGGACGCGAGGTCGATCTCCACGAGCACCGAGGCGGCCCGGGCACCGGCGTCAGCTAGCAGGACCGCCGTGACAGCGTCGCCGCGCAGGTTCGGGTTGCCGTCTGCTGCCAGCCGGGCGGCACGATGCGCTATCTGCGCGGCCAACTCCATGACCTGCAACGGGACGTCCGCAGCCGCCGACATGTCGCCGCCTGGCCGACCTGCCAGCAACTGCCGGACGGACTCGGCATCCGCCTGGACTTGCCGTGCAGCGGCAGTAGCGAGCCCGTGGGCCTCCGCTGCCAGCTCGCTTGCTACCTCGGCGCCGAGCTGGCGCGCCGACAGCCGCGCGGCCATCGCGGTCAAGCACCCGCCCAGCGCCACGCAGACGGCAGCAGCCGAGCCGCCTGCCGGTACGGCCGTGCCATCGGCCAGCGCCGCGAGAAACTCGCTGACCGGCATGTCCAGGTATGCGAGAGGCGCTTGCGGCTCGTCGCCGCTGCCGGTACCCGTCACGCCAGTCCGACCACTTCGCCGTTCTCGTCGATGTCGATGCGCTCCGCCGCAGAGTTCGACGCCAGGCCGGGCATAGTCCGCATATCACCGCAGATCGGGTAGATGAACCCGGCGCCGACCGAGGCGCGCACCTCCCGCACCGGCAGCCGCCAACCCGTCGGCGCGCCCTTCAGCGAAGGGTCGTGGGACAACGAGAGCTGGGACTTGGCAATGCAGACCGGCAGGTCGCCGAACCCGTTGCGCTCGTAGCCGTCAAGCTGCCTGGCCGCGGCCGGGGTGTAGTCGACACCGTCAGCGCCGTACACACGGGTAGCGATCATCTCGATCTTCTCCCGCAGCGGAGCCTCCAGCGGGTAGAGGAACCGGAACGCGCTTGGCTCGTCGGCTGCTTCCACTACAGCCTCGGCGAGGTCGGCGGCTCCCGGGCCGCCCTCGGTGAAGTGCCGGCATACCGCCGAGCGCACCCCCAGCTCGTCGGCGATTTCCCTGATGGCCGCGTGCTCGGAGGGGAAGTCGTCCGGCATGGCGTTGATCGCGACGACCGGAGTCACGCCGTGCAGGCGCACGTTCTCGATCTGCTTGCGCAAGTTCGCTCCGCCGATCGCCACCTCCGCGGGGTTCTCCTCGAGCAGCGCCGCGGGAAGCGGCCGGCCCGCCACGATGCGGTGGTTGCCGGAATGCGCCTTAAGGCCTCGAACGGTGGCGACGACGACCGCG
>JASHSO010000078.1 GCA_030038715.1 Streptosporangiaceae bacterium | reverse complement strand
CTGGCGAATTCCTGCGCCTGATCTTCGTTGTTCGCCCCGACCACCAAGAACCGCCAGCGTCGCACCACCGAGTAGTGCTCGGCCTGCAGCCGCTCCGCTAGTGCCACGGCGTCGTGATGCGCGGGAAGCTGCACCCTGACCTCGAACATGGCATGCCCGGACTGCAGCGAATCCGCGTTCTCCTCGGCGTCGAGGCGGCGGCGTTCAGCCGACAGCTGACTCGCGCTGTCGGGCATCGGCACGTCGGTCGCCTCCCATTCCTCCTCGGCCGGATGCCAGCGCTGCACGCTGAAGTCGGCCTTGATGCCATGGCTGGCCAGCAGCCCGGAGACCGAATGCTGGGCCGCCGAGGCGGCGTCCTCGGTGTGGGCGTATAGGAACAGCTCGTCACGACCGTCGGTGCCGACCACCACCCGGCCACCAAGGCGTCGGAGCAGCTCGCCCTCCACCTTGTGCGCGCTCACGTGCTCGGCCGCACGGGCGGCCTGGCCGGCCTGCAGCCTGACCGTCACCCGCCAGTCGTTGCCGTCGGTGGCGGTCCCGCCGCTGGCCACGGTTGTCTCGTCAGTCACGGCGGCGACTCTACCTCAGCCGCGCCGCCGGCAGGCACCAGCTAGCCCGGGCCGACCTTGCTGTGGCAGAGTTCGCGCATGGAGGCGACAGCTAAGACGCGTCATGGCGCAGTTCGTGGCACAGTCACCGACGGCGTCGTCAGATTCCTGGGCATCCCCTACGCGGCAAGCCCGACAGGTCCGCTGCGGTTCGCCGCACCGGCGCCGCCCTCGCAGTGGGACGGCGTGCGCGACTGCCTCGCCTTCGGCCCGACGCCCCCGAAGCCCGATTACGCGGCCCCGTTCGACACGCTGCTGCCTGAGCCGAGCGTGCCCGGTGATGACTGGCTGACCGTCAACGTATGGACCCCGGACCTGACCGCCAGCCTGCCGGTCATGGTCTGGATCTACGGCGGCGCGTTCAGCAACGGCAACTCGGCGGTCGGCACCTACGACGGACACTCGTTCGCGCGGGACGGCGTGGTGCTGGTCAGCCTCAATTACCGGCTCGGCGTTGACGGGTTCGCGCTACTGCCCGACGCCCCGCCTAACCGCGGCCTCCTTGACCAGATCGCGGCTCTGCAGTGGGTTCAGGACAATATCTCCGCGTTCGGCGGCGACCCCGCCAACGTGACGATATTCGGCGAGTCCGCCGGGGCGATGAGCGTGATCACGCTGCTCGGGCTGCCGCGGACCCGCGGACTCTTCGGCAAGGCTATCGCCCAGAGCGGCGCAGCCCAGGCGGCGGCGGATCCCGCGGACGCGCGGCTGGTCACGGGCGAGCTGGGCCAGGCGCTCGGCATGGCGGCGACCGCGGCCAGCATGGCCGACGTTGAGCTGCCACGGCTGATAGAGGCGCAGGCGGCGGTCAGGGACGCACTCGCCGCCGCCCCGGACCCGGCCAGGTTCGGCCCGACGGTCGTGGCCAGCTCGATGGCATTCATCCCGGTTATCGACGGTGAGGTCGTGCCCGTGCACCCGCTCGCCGCGATCCGAGCCGGGGCTGGCGCCGACGTCACACTGCTGACCGGCACCAACACCGAGGAGTTCCGGCTGTTCCTGGTGCCATCCGGGATGGCCGCCATGATCACCGACGAGGCCTTGCCCGGAGTGCTCGCCGCGTTCCGGTTCGACCCGGCCGTGGCCGCGCTGTACCAGGCCAACAGGCCGGGGGCGAGCGCCGGCGACGTCCTGTGCGCGCTACTGACCGACAGGTTCTTCCGGCTGCCGGCCCTCGAAGTGCTGGAGGCAAGGATGCCGGGGGCGGCACCGAGCTATCTTTACGAATTCGCCTGGCGGAGCCCGGTCAAGGCGCTGGGCGCCGCGCACGCGCTAGAGCTTCCGTTCGTGTTCGACAATCTGGCCAAGCCGGACGCCGAGCCGGCGATCGGCCAGGATCCCCCGGTGGAGCTGGCTACCGCCATGCACTCGGCCTGGATACGCTTTGCTGCCAACTCAAACCCGGGCTGGCAACCCTTCGACGCCAGCTATCCGGTGATGACGTGGGACGCGGACCGCGCGGAGGTCGTGCTCGACCCCCGCAAACAGGAGCGGCTGAGCTTGGCGCACGGCTGACGTGCGGCTGGACCGCCGCCAGCCTGCCCCGGCCCGGCTGCCAATGATCAACATTCGGCCTATCGGGCGGCGGCGGTCAGGCCGCGCACTCCCGGCAGACCAGCTGGCCGCCGCGACTGTCGGCGAGCTGGCTGCGGTGATGCACGAGAAAGCAGCTCGAGCAGGTGAACTCGTCGGCCTGGCGCGGGATCACCCGGAACGAAAGCTCCTCGTTAGAGAGATCAGCCCCCGGCAGCTCAAGCGACTCGGCAATGTCGTCGGGATCAATGTCGATCGCGGTCGAGGACTTGTCCATCCGCCGCGCCTGCAGCTCCTGCAGGCTGTCCTCGGTCAGCTCGTCGTCTGTCTTCCTCGGGCTGTCGTAATCGGTAGCCATCTCGGCTGTTACCCCTCCATCTTTACTGACGTCCGCGCGGGTGTAACGCTCTAGACGCCTCAGTTGTGCCCGAATCCGGCCGGGAATTCTGCCACGTCCTGCCGCGTGGCACACGTACCGGCAGCGGTCTTGAGCGCGTGTCGTCGCATCCAGCCCCTCATGCGCTGCTGACGATGGCAAACCTGTCCCAAACAACGTCACCAATCACCTGAACCTCGTGTACTCGTTGGTAACTTAGCCGACTAGCCTCAGTCCGCTCCACAAAGTGCGTATGGTACGAACCGCACGACTGGCTCTTCCTGCATGGCCGACCGGACCCTATGCCTCAGCTCCTGCCTTTGCGAGCCGACGACCCTCGTCGGGTCGGCCGGTACCACCTGACTGGGCGGTTGACGGGCATACCCTCTGCGGACCCGATCTATCTCGCGGCTGGGCCCGAAGGCGCGGAGGTCGCGATAAGCGTCCTGCAGGGCGATTGGGCCAGGGACGCTGCAGCACGCGACCGGTTCGCAGCCGAAGCTGCAGGTGCCAAGCGGGTGCCACCGTTCTGCGCCGCGCGCGTGCTCGACGCCGGGCTAGCCGGGAACTCGGCGTATCTCGTCAGCGAGTACGTCGCTGGCCAGTCGCTGCTGGAACTCATAGCCGGCAGCGGAGTGCGGACCGGAGCCGACCTGGAGGCGGTAGCCATCGGGATGGCCACGGGCCTGGCCTCGGTCCATCATGCGAACCTGGTGCACGGCAATTTCGGTCCCGAGTACCTGATCGTCCCGGTCGAAGGACCACCTCGGGTTGTCGAGTATGGGATAACCCCGCCCTATGGCGCAGCCACCCCGGCAGCCGACATGTTCGCCTGGGCACAGACCGTCGTGT
>JASHSO010000077.1 GCA_030038715.1 Streptosporangiaceae bacterium | reverse complement strand
TCGGCACGAGCCAGCCGTTCATCGTGCTGAACAGCGGAATCGTCGAGCTGATGGACGCCGAGGAAATCCGCTGGGTCATCGGCCACGAGCTCGGGCACGTCGCGTCCGGCCACGCCGTGTACCACACGATGCTGTATAACCTGATCAGGCTGGCGCAGCGGCTGGCGCTCTTCCCCCTCGCGTGGATCGGCCTGCGCGGCGTGATCTGGGGCCTCGAGGAGTGGTACCGCAAGTCGGAGATGTCGGCGGACCGGGCTGGGTTGCTGGCGACGCAGGACGTCGAGGCGGCCCGCCGGGCACTGATGAAGCTGGCCGGCGGCCGGCACCTCGCGCAGTTCAGCCACGACGAGTTCCACCGCCAGGCACGCGAGTACGACGGCGTCCCCGACGTCAGGGACAGCCTGCTGAAGCTGCTGCAGCTGCAGGGCCAGACGCACCCGTTCGCGGTCGTCCGGTTCGCCGAACTAGACCGCTGGGCCACCGACGGCGAGTACCGCGACATCCTCGCCGGCAACTACCCGCGCCGGGATGACGACTCGCAGACCTCGGTCGGCGACGAGTTCAGAAGCGCGGCCAAGTCCTACCAGGACTCCTGGAACCGCAGCGCCGACCCGCTGATTGGTGCGGTACGCGGCGTCGCATCCGGCGCTGTCGATGCCGGCACCAAGCTGTTCAGCAGGTTCGGCGGGGGTAACCGCAGCGACGACGATTGACTGGGGTCCGTGCTTTCCTTATCGGCTCGGGGTCTCGCCGTCCCGGAACGTCGTCGTTGGACACCTGATGCTGAAAGAGCGTCAGCAACTGTCGAACGACGTCGTAACGTGAGCCAGGCAGTGCCCTAGCCGGGAGCGGCGCGGCTCAGCCCCATCAGCACGCCCGGCAGCGCGCCGGAATGCACCACGCCGACCTGCTGCGTGGCTCTGGTCAAGGCCACATAGAGGTCGTTCAGCCCTCGCGGTGACTCGGCCATCAGCAACGCTGGCTCGGCGATCAGCACGCGGTCGAATTCCAGGCCCTTGGCCTGCTTGACGGTGAGCACGACAACTGGGCTTGCCAGGTCCGGGTCGTCGCCGATGGCGGTACCGGGCAGCGCCGTGCTGACGGCGGCGCTCAGCTCGCCAGCCAGGCCAGCCGGCACGATGACCGCGAGCTTGCCGTCGCCAGCGTGCTCGGCCATCTGCATCGCGGCAACCGCCACCGCCCCAGCCAGTCCGTCCTGCGGCACCTCTCGGTGCCACGGCGGGTGACCGGACTCGCGCACCGAGCGCGGCAGCTCCAGCGCGGGGTCTATCGCGGCAAGGACGTCGGCCGCCACGGCCATCACCTCGGCCGGGGCGCGATAGTTGACTGTCAGCCGGGCCAGCCGCCACCTGTCGCCCAGGTAAGGCGAGAGCGCGTCATGCCAGGACGGGATGCCTGCCAGGTCCCCGGTCTGTGCTACGTCCCCGACTATCGTGAGCGACCTGGCGGGGACCCTCCGCATCAGCATCCGCCAGGCAAGCTGGGAAAGCTCCTGCGCCTCGTCCACGATCACATGCCCGAACGCCCAAGTGCGGTCGGCCGCCGCACGTTCCGCGGCAGTCGCGCTCAGCTCATCTTCGTAACGGGCAGCCAGCCGACTCGCGTCCACAAGGTCGGCGCCCATCAGCAACTCGGGATCATCCTCGTCATCTCGGCCGATAATCTCCAGCACACCCTCGGCGTAGGCCTCCTGCTCTCGCCGACGCCGCTCGCGCGCGACCCGGTTCCCGCTTGTGTCCTCCCCCAGGAGCTCAGCCGCCTCGTCGAGCAACGGTACGTCCGCCGGCGTCCACGGGCTACCAGGCTCGCGGCGCAGCGACGCGCGCTCTGCCTCGGTCAGCATCCGGCCCGCGGCAGCGGCCAGCCTGGCGGGCTCGGCCAGCAGGTCCGCGACGAGCTTGTGCGGCGTGACACGCGGCCAGAGCATGTCGATCGCTGCCCGGACGGCCTTGTCTGCCCGCAGCTCGGCGCGCAGGTCGGTGACGTCCTGCTCGTCGAGAAGCGGGCTGCGGTCCCGCACATCGGTGCCGATCTGTGCCACGACCTGGCGGGTGAGTGCCGCGACAATCTCGCGGGCGAACACGGCGCGGGCCTGGTTGTGCGGCCGTCGTGACCGGCGGGCACGCTCGCGCGCCTGCTCGCAGGCGCGGCGGCTGAGCCGCAGCTTGCCCAGCTCCGCACCGACGGCCCGCGCTTGCGGCGGCAGGGCTCCAGGCACGCGCGTTCCGGGCGACGGCGCTTCGGACGCCAGCGCTCCGGGTGCTCGGTCGCGACCCCTCATGGTGACCAGCCGCAGTCTGGCGACATCGGCGCCGATCTCGATGGACTGCTCGGGAACCCGCTGCAGCTCCCTAACCGCCGCCGCGACGACCCTCGCCATCGACAGCCTGCCCTTGATCGCTGCCACCTCGGCCGGTTCGGTGCCCGTGGCGGTGACGCCCGGGAACATCTCCCCGACCGTGGAAAGCAGCACGCTGGTCTCGCCAAGCGAGGGCAGCACCTGCCCGATGTAACGCAGGAACGTGGCGTTCGGCCCCACCACGAGCACGCCACGCTTCTCCAGTTGCCTACGGTAGGTGTAAAGCAGGTAGGCGGCGCGATGCAGCGCCACCGCCGTCTTGCCCGTCCCAGGGCCGCCCTGCACCACGAGCGCGCCCGGCATAGGAGCCCGGATGATCAGGTCCTGCTCTGCCTGGATCGTCTCGACGATGTCGGCCATCGTGCCGGTCCGGCTCGAGTTCATGGCCGCCAGCAGCGCCGACTCCCCGGTCAGCCCCTCGTGCCTCGACGGGTCGGCAGCGGCCAGGTCAAGGACCTCGTCGTCCAGGCTGACGACGTGCCGGCTGCGGGTCTTGATGTGCCTGCGCACGCGCACGTCACCGGGTGACGCCGCGGTGGCCAGGTAGAACGGGCGTGCCGCGTCGGCACGCCAGTCCATCAGCAGCTGCGTGTATTCGTCGGAATCGGCGTGCAGGCCGAGCCGGCCGATGTAGCGGAGCTCCCCGTCGGAGAACTGCAGTCGTCCGAAGCACAGTCCGTTCTCAGCCGCATCTAGCTGCGCCAGTTGCTGACGGTACATCGCACTGAAGGCATCGCGTTCCAGCCGTGCCTGATGTGTTCCCCCGGCCTGCTGCAGGACTGTAGACATCCTGCCGCTGGCGCGCTTTCTCAGGTCATCGAGCCTGCCATAGAGCATCGAGATGTATTCCTGCTCGCGAGCTAGTTCCGCGTTTGACAATCAGGATTCTCCTCGGTATTGTTAAATGGTAGAAATTGAAAAGCTTGAATGGCTCCTGCGCGACAAGATGCCTTTTCCTAAACCGTGCTGCATAAATGTAGCGCGGTATTTCTTTCCTGCGTAATCGAGCCAGAGCCAGCCCTGCTCAACCCACCACGCGCTGATCTGTCCCGCGCGGCCCGAGCACGGCGCCTCCCGCCGGGACATCCGGGTCCCAGTCGAACACCACGCAGTTGTCCTCCTCACCGATCAGCACCTCAGCGCCCTTGGTCGCGCCGGCCTCGGCCAGAGCCTGCTCGATGCCCAGCCTGGCCAGCCGGTCGGCTAGGTATCCGACCGCCTCGTCGTTGCTGAAATCTGTCTGCAAGATCCACCGGCGCGGCTTGTCGCCGACAATGCGGAAACTGTTGGAGCCAGCGCTCACCACCTCGAAGGCGGGTCCGGCGACGGGCGCGGGCCGCAGCACTAGCCTGGTCGGCTCGGCAGGCGGCGCGGCTGCCCTAGCTGCCGCGATCACAGAGGCCAGGGTGAACGCCAGCTCCCGCACGCCGTCGGTGGTCGCGGCGGACACCAAGCGCACGGCAAGCCCACGGGCCTCCAGCTCCGGTGCGACCAGCCGGGCGAGGTCCCTGGCAGCGGGCACGTCGACCTTGTTCAGCGCGACGATCCGCGGCCGGTCCGCGAGCTGGGCGCCGGTCAGCTCGGAATAGGCCGCCAATTCGGCCTCAAGCGCGTCGAGGTCGCTGACCGGGTCCCGGCCCGGTTCCTCGGTCGCGCAATCCAGTACATGCACGAGCACGCTGCAGCGCTCAACGTGCCGCAGGAAGTCGAGGCCGAGGCCCTTGCCGCTGCTCGCGCCTGGAATCAGGCCCGGCACGTCGGCAACGACGAATTGCACGTCTCCGGCCTCGACCACACCAAGGTTCGGGGTCAGCGTCGTGAACGGGTAGCTAGCGATCTTCGGCCGGGCAGCGGACATCGCGGCGATCAGCGACGACTTGCCCGCGTTCGGGAACCCGACCAGGCCGGCGTCCGCGACGGTCTTGAGCTCGAGCACCAGCGCCAACTCCTGACCGGGTTCGCCACGCAACGCGAAACCCGGCGCCTTGCGCCGCACGGACGCCAGCGCCGCGTTACCGAGTCCGCCACGACCGCCTTCGGCCGCCACGTACCGGGTACCGGCGCCTGTCAGGTCCGCGAGTTGCGCACCGGACTCGTTCCTCACGACGGTCCCGTCCGGCACCCTGATGACCAGGTCGGCGCCATCGGCGCCGTTACGGTGCGAACCGGCACCCGGTTTGCCGTCCCCCGCGCGTCGGACCGGCCTGCGGTGGAAGTCCAGTAGCGTCGCCGTGCTCGGATCGACCTCGATGACCACGTCACCGCCATGGCCGCCGTTGCCCCCGTTAGGCCCGCCAAGCGGCTTGAACTTCTCCCGGTGAATCGATGCGCAGCCGTGACCGCCGTGACCGGCACGCACTCGCACCTCTGCGCGGTCGGCGAACTCCGCCACG
This sequence comes from Streptosporangiaceae bacterium, assembly GCA_030038715.1. Classification (GTDB taxonomy): domain Bacteria; phylum Actinomycetota; class Actinomycetes; order Streptosporangiales; family Streptosporangiaceae; genus JAJYUU01. The sequence continues at coordinate 2,415 of JASHSO010000077.1, read as the reverse complement.
GCTTCCCCCTTCCGCGGCCAGATTTCCCGGGGCCCGCCTGGCCCTTGCCAGGTCGGGTCTGCGAAGCCGCAATGCGGACGAAGACCAGCCAGCCCCCGAGGGACCGCGGCCTAGCTCGCTTCTGCCTGCTCCGCCTCGACCGGCAGCACGCTCACGGCCCTGCGCCCCCGCCGTGTGCCGAACTCCACGGTGCCGCTAACAAGCGCGAACAGCGTGTCATCGCCGCCTCGCCCCACTCCGATACCGGGGTGGAAGTGCGTCCCGCGCTGCCGCACGATGATCTCACCAGCGTGCACGTACTGCCCGCCGAACCTCTTGACGCCCAGCCGCTGGGCGTTGGAGTCGCGCCCGTTACGGCTGGATGACGCGCCCTTCTTGTGTGCCATCTCAGCCCTTCTTCCTGGCGCCTGCCCGGGCGCGGGCGATACCGGTCACGCGTACCTGCGTGTACTTCTGCCTGTGACCGAGGCGTCGTCGGTAGCCAGTCTTGTTCTTGTAGTGGATCATGTTGATCTTGGGACCGGCCGCCGCTCCCACGATCTCAGCCGTGACCTGATAGGCCCTCAGCTCAGCAGGGTCGCTAACGACCTTGCCGTCGTCGACCACGAGGACAGCCGGCAGCGTCACGCTGGCCCCCACGTCGCCGGACAGCCGGTCGACCGTCAGGACGTCGTCCACCGACGCCTTCTCCTGCCTGCCGCCGCAGCGCACGATCGCGTACACCGAGAGTTCTCTCCTCTTCGTGCTAGCCCGCCGCGAGATCCCCGAGGGCTTCCCATGCGCACTGCGCCGGCCAGCGGCTGGCCGCCAGAACTTGTCACATGCGCCGACCGAAAAGACTACCAGATAATGGCCGAACCCGGCCGCTCGCAGGCGGCGAGTACGACCGCCGGTGAGCTCGCCGGGTCAGCTCAGCACGTCTTCCTCACCCTCGTCGGGCCCGCCGAGCAGGTCGGTGTCCTCCTCATCCGGCTCCGGCCCGCCGAGCAGGTCTGTTCCACTCTCATCCGGATCCGGCCCGCCGAGCAGGTCGGTGTCCTCCTCATCCGGCTCCGGCCCGCCGAGCAGGTCTGTTCCCTCCTCGTCGGGTTCCGGCCCGCCCAGCACATCGCCGTAATCGCTCACGTCCTCGACTCCTCCCTGCCGATGGGCCTAATAAGCCGACTTCGTCTGTCGAGACGGGCCAGCGTATAAGTCGCGCTAGCCGTCGGCTGGCTCGACTGCACGCTCGCCATCGACACGATCCGGCGACGCCGCACCATCGGTCATCGCTCCGTGGTCCGCGCCATCGGCTCGTGCCGTGCCGGGATGCGCAGCGCCGGCATCCGCGCTTGCGGGCGGCGCTGCGTCAGCATGCACTGCGTCAGCATGCACTGCGTCAGTATCCGCGCGGTGGGTATCCGCAGCGTCGGAATCCGCAGCGGCGGAATCCGCAGCCTCGGAGTGAGCCGGGTCGGAGCGCGCCGCGCTGGCGGCGCGGCCACCGCGCCTGCCGCCGCCTGAGCGGGTACTCCTGCCGCCGTCGTCTGTACCTCGCGTGCCCTCGTCTGCCCGGCCACGGGCCGGGACGTGGTCGGCAGGTTCCATGGAGATGATCACGCCGCGGCCGTTGCAGTGCTCACACGGCACCGAGAACGACTCCAGTAGCCCTGACCCGACCCGCTTCCTGGTCATCTGCACCAGGCCGAGTGAGGTTACCTCCGCCACCTGGTGCTTGGTGCGGTCCCTGGCCAGGCACTCGAGCAGCCGCCGCAGCACCAGTTCCCTGTTGCTTTCCAGCACCATGTCGATGAAGTCGATCACGATGATGCCGCCAACGTCCCGGAGCCGAAGCTGCCGGACGATCTCCTCGGCAGCCTCGAGGTTGTTGCGAGTGACGGTCTGCTCCAGGTTGCCGCCCTGGCCGGTGAACTTGCCGGTGTTGACGTCGATGACTGTCATGGCCTCGGTGTTGTCGATCACCAGCGAGCCGCCGCTGGGCAGCCAGACCTTTCGCTCAAGCGCCTTGGCCAGTTGCTCATCAACCCGGTAGGCGGCGAATACGTCGTTCTCCTCGTCCCACCTCCGCAGCCTGTCGGCCAGATGCGGCGCGACATAGCGGACGTACTCCTCGACCAGGTCCCATTCGCCGTCGCTCGCCACGACAAGGTTGCTGAAGTCCTCGTTGAAGATGTCCCTGACCACCCGCAGGGTCAGGTCGGGCTCGCTGTAGAGCAGGTCGGGCGCGGTGGCAGTCTTGGCCTTCCGCTCGATCGACTCCCACTGCGCCGACAACCTAGCGACGTCGCGGGAGAGTTCCTGCTCCGATGCACCCTCGGCAGCGGTCCGCACGATCATGCCGGCGTCCTCCGGCATGACTTGCTTGAGTATCTGCTTGAGCCGGTTCCGCTCGGTGTCGGGCAGCTTGCGGCTTAT
>JASHSO010000076.1 GCA_030038715.1 Streptosporangiaceae bacterium | reverse complement strand
GCCAACCCGCCGCGGCCAGACCCCGACAGCTTCCGCCGTCAGGGCTTGGATCTGATGATCGCGCCGGGCGAGGTCGGATACTGGGAGGGTGCGTTCCGCGACAGCGACGACCCGCAGTATGACGAGGCAGTCGCGGCGGTCAAGAACGGCGAGGTGCTGACCATTGACCTGTTGTACGGGGACAACGACGGCGGCCAGCGGGTGGTCACCCGCATCATGCTGCGTCGCGGCGCGGAGGAAGCGCCGTGGCTGGCCGGTGCGGTGCGGCACTGGAACATTGACAGGCCGGATCCGCGCTAGCGCGCCTGCTCGGGCCCGCCGCGCTAGCCGTTCCCCAGGGGTCAGTTGCCCCACAGCCCGCGCATCAGCGTGCGTGTGACCTTGCGGCGCACTAGCCGCTTGCCGAGGCCGCCCGCGCCGCCGCGGCCGAACGCCTGCACGTCGCCGATCGCGCGCTGGCCGTAGTAGAGGTTCCTGCGGATGTGCTCGAGTTCGTGGCTCGCACCGCAGTTGTGGCATCGGTAGGTCAGCTGGCTCATCGTCGCTCCTTGGAGGCTCGCCGCCGGAGGCACGGAACGGTGCCCGCTCCTGCCGGAATGACGCGGGGGAGCGGTGGGTGGTTGACGACAAGCCGGGCTGGGTAGCCGGGCCGTCTTCGGCCAAGATGAGAGCACAGTACTCAGACGGGCGAGGAGATACACATGCTGCAGATGTTCGGCTTCGACCGGATCGGCGTCGTGATCGGCGACATCTTCTTCGTGGACCCGAATCCCCGCGCGGGGGATGAGGGCGCCGAGCGCGGCGTCCGCCTCGAGGTCAGGATGCTGCGCGCCGGGGAGCTGACCGGATCGATCTACTCCTCCCGGCCGATCCAGGTCGGCGAACCGGTGTGGCGTGCCGACCTGCTCGAGACCGTCGACGCGCCGCCCGGCAGCCTGAATAACGCGCACCACCACCCGGGCATGCACGGCTGGGAGCCGGGCAGGCGCGTGTTCGACCCGGCCATGACCGCCGACCCTGTCGGCTGGGTCGGCAGCAAGCTGGCGGACCTGGAAGGCCTGCTACGCGACGCCGGGATCGAGGTGGACGCGCAGCTGGCCGCGGATGCCGAGAACCTGCGCGCCCACGTGCCGGACGTGCAGCGCGCCGTAGCCACCCTGCTGGCAGGGGTGAAGGCGGGCGAGCTGGCCAGGGCTCCGGCAGGGGAGTTGCAAAGCGCCAGGGTGAGTTGGCTCTAGCGCAGGATAGGGAACGAGGCCGGCCAGCCTGTCGGACTCCCGGCACGGTTTGCCGCCGACTGCGTGGCAGGCCGGCTAACCGCAGCCGCAGGCACCGCCGCAGCAGCCGCCGCCAGCCGATCCCGGTACCGGGGCTTGTGTCGCCCGGCCCAGGGCTGCCACGGTGGACAGTAGCTTGACGGTGTCATCGTGGCCCCGCGGGCAGGTGGCCGGGTCGCCCGCCTGGCTCATCGGCCGAGTCTGCTCGAAGGTGTCGCCGCACGCCCGGCAGCGGTACTCATATCGTGGCACGTACCCGATCGTACCCGCCGCAGTCCCATTTCCGGGTGCGCCGCCGCCGCGGTGTCGTGCCAGCGGCCGACGCCTGGCGTGCTACGAACTCGCGGCCCGCGGCACACCCTCGCCAGAGCGATGCGGCGGCAGCCCATCGCCGGTCGGCGCCGGCGTCCTGGGCGTGACCGGTGCGCGGGTGCCGACTCGGGGCATGTCGGCCTCACCTTGCGCAGGGCTGGTCTCCTCGTAGTAGAACTGCCGGCCGCGCAGCAGCGAGACCATGGCGCCGAGGACCGACATGACGATCGCCGCAGTGAACACGATGACCAGGCCGTGGTGAAACGGACCGGATATGAGGTGCGGGAAGAACTGCTTGCCGGTCAGCACCGCCGCGTTGCGCGCAGGCAGCCTGGACAGCGTTCCCGAAGGCTGCAGCAGGCTCTTCACCGGGTTGTACCCGAGCAGCGCCGAGAACAGCGTGCTCACCGGCGGCAGGTGCGCGATATGGGCAGCTACGGCAGCGGGGACGCCCTGGGCGCGCAGGCCGCTGCTGAGGGTGCGGGGAAGCGTGTCGGCCAGGCCAGCGATCATCAGCGAGAAGAAGATCCCTATCGACAGCGACATTCCCGAGTTCTGGAAGACCGACCGCATGCCGGAAGCGGCGCCCCGGTGCCTGGCCGGAACGCTGCTCATGATCGACGAGGTGTTGGGCGAAGCGAACAGGCCGGAGCCGAGGCCGTTGCAGAAGATGATCGCCGCGAACACCGGGAACGGGAAGTTGATCGGCAGCAGCATCAGCCCGGTGAAGCCGCACGCGGCTACCAGCAGGCCGGCGGTGGCAAATGGGCGCGAGCCATACCGGTCGGACAGGTAGCCCGAAACTGGGCCTGCGATCAGGAAGCCGGCGGTCAGCGGCAGCATATAGATCCCGGCCCACAGCGGCGTGACTGTGTAGTTGTAGCCATGCAGCGGTAGCCAGATCCCGGCCAGCCAGATGACCAGCATGAACTGAAGCCCGCCGCGGGCAATCGAACTCATCAGGCTGGCCGCGTTGCCAGCGGCGAAGGCCCGGATCTTGAACAGGCTCATCCTGAACATCGGCTCGGCGATCTTGGTTTCCACCACCCCGAACACGACCAGGACCGCCGCACCGCCGATCAACCCGGCTACGACCCAGGGATTGGTCCAGCCGGTAGCCCGGCCGCCATAGGGCTGGATGCCGTAGGTGATTGCCGCAAGCAGGCTCGTCGCACCCACTGCGAACAGGACGTTGCCCGCCCAGTCGATCCTGGCCCGCTTGGTCGTGGCGATCTCACGCAGGCTGCGGTAGGCCCAGATCGTGCCCCAGACGCCGATCGGGACGTTGACCCAGAAGACTGCTCGCCAGTCCCATGCCGCCAGCAGCCCGCCCAGGAGCAGTCCGATGAACTGACCGGAGATCCCGGCGATCTGATTGATGCCGAGCGCCATGCCGCGCTGGTTGGCGGGAAAGGCGTCGGTCAGGATCGCTGCCGAGTTCGACATCAGCATGGCGCCGCCGAAGGCCTGGACGACCCGCCAGACGATCAGCCAGAGTGCGCCGTCTGCGCCGGCGAGCGGGTCGAGCGAGAGTGCGATCGAGGCCAGCGTGAAGACGACGAAACCCAGGTTGTAGATCTTGACCCGGCCGAACATGTCCCCGAGACGGCCCAGCGTGACCACCAGGACCGCCTGCACCAGCAGGTAGCCCATGATCATCCACAAGACGTAGGTGATGTTGCCTGGCGCCAGCGGGTTCACGTGGATGCCACGGAAGATCGCGGGCATGGCAATGATGACGATCGATGCGTCGATCGTGGCCATCGTGACGCTCAGTGTGGTGTTGGACAGCGCGATCCACTTGTACCTGTCGGATGGCGCCGGCCCGGACTGCACGTCGGCTGACGGTCGGCTCGAAGTCACTTTCACGTTGATTAACGATACCGTCAGAAGGTTGCTTGTTCGCAACTACCTACCTGGGAGGCGCGGTCTGCCAGGCTGGCGAGAGGACCGGCCCGCAGGGCGTCGCACTAGTGTCCTGCTATGAGTCGTCTTCGTATTCTTGGCCGCGATGACTTGGCCCCCGAGTCGCAGGATGTGTGGGACAGCATCGTCGGCACCCGCGGCAGCCAGGTGCTGTCCGACCAAGGCGGGCTGTCTGGCCCGTTCAACGCCTTCCTGCATGCCCCGGATGTCGGCAGGCAGCTCACCTCGCTGGGCGCTGTGCTGCGGTTCGGCACCTCGATCGAGCGCAGGCTCGCCGAGGTCGCCATCGTCACCGTCGCCGCGCACTGGAGGGCCGAGTTCGAGTGGTGGGCGCACGCTCCGATGGCGCGCGAGCACGGCGTCGCAGCCGAACAGGTCGATGCGATCGGGCGGGGGGAGGAGCCGGAGTTCACCGCCGGCGACGAGCGTGCCGTCCACGCGGTGGCCGCGGAGCTGGCCCGCACCGGGCAGCTGAGCGCCGAATCCTACGATGCTGCACACCGAGTGCTGGGCGATGCGGGGATGGTGGAGTTGGTCTGCTTGTGCGGCTACTACACGCTGATCTCCTACCTGCTGAATTCTTTCGCCGTGCCGCTGCCGGCAGGCGCGCGGCCAAGGTGGGAGTAGGCGGCAAGGCTCTTCTCAGCCGCTGAACCAGGCGAACTGATCAGGCCAGTCCACGTAGTAGAAGTAGTTCGGCCAGGCGCCGCGGAACAGGCTCGGCACAATACGTGCCGGGCTGCCCCCGCCAATGTTGATCAGCCACAGGCCGTCGTTGCGGACATATAGCAGCTGTTGGCTGTTTGCCGACCAGGTCGGGTCAGCGGCGAAGGTCCCAGCGGCTTTCAGCACTCCTGGGTTGCCGCCAGTGAGGGAGTAGACCCAGAGCTGGCGCGTCGCGTACCAGGCGCGGAGTGATGCCTGGGTGAAGTTGCTGGGGAGACCGCTGCCCGCTCCGTGCACGAATGCCATTGTCAGGCCGTCGGGCGCCAGGGCCGGGTCGAGGTTGGTCGGGCCCGGAACGCCGCCAGGGAACGGCATGCAGCCGCCAGTGAGGTAGCAGAGCAGGATCGTCTTGTCGTCCCAGAGCTCCCGGCCGCCGCCTGCCGCGACCGCGACGATGCGCAAGGAGGGGCTGGCAGAGACGAACGAAGGGTGAACGAGCGTCCTGCCCAGCTTCGCAGTGTGCCTGCCGGACAGCGGCACGGATATCAGCGGTAGGCCGTCGGCAGCGATCGAGGCAGAGTCCTGCTCGTCCAGCCAGCCAAGCAAACCGCGGCCGTCAGGCCACCAGCCCAACAGGACCAGCCCATTCTCCGCGGATCGGTAAAGGATTGTCGGCTTGCCGCCAGTCGCCGGAATCGTCTCGAGCAGCCCGGTGAAGTGTCCGGGCGGGCTGCCTGCCATGCCAGCGAACGCCAGTTCGCGGCCGTCCGGTGACCATTGGGCCTGGCCGCCAGCCCCTGGTACGAGTCGTGGCGCGGTGCTCGGCCCAAGCTCGCACAGCCCGGCCCGCCCGGCCGGGGTGTAGACGGTCGCGGCCAGCACGTCACTGGTCGGCGACCAGGAGAACGGGCCGGCGTTTGCCAGCACCGGCCGCGCGTCAGCGCCGTCGGCTCGTGCCAGCCACAGCGTCCCCATCTGGTCGGACACCACCGGGTACGGTTGCCGCGGCGCGACGAGGAAGGCCAGCCACCGCCCGTCGTGAGAGAAGGCAGGCGCCACGGCACCGGTGGGTGCGGACACGCGATGTAGTCTGGCTGGCCGGCCAGAACTCGTGCCGTCCAGCAGGTACAGACGGCTCGCCGATACGAACGCGAGTTCGCCCTGCCCGGCGAAAGCCGCAGCTCCGACGCGGGGCATGGCTGGCTCGCGCGCGGAGAGCCTCGGCCGGGCGGGAGTCTGGCAGCTTGGCAAGGCGGCATGCGCCGGCGGCGGCCCGGAATGGTTGGCCGCCACCGAGCTGTCTGGTGATGCTTGCGTCGTTCCGCACGCTGTCACCGAGCAGACCAGCGCGGCTAGAAGTACCAGAGTTCTCCGCATATTCACGTGACGGCGCTGGAGCGCCCGCGGTTGCCGCCAGGTGGTGCCCGGACGGACGCCTCACGCTTCGCCACGGGTCATCGCGATGAGCCGGTCGAGCACGATGCCGTTGCTAACTCGCAGGCCGTCGTGCTCGTACTCGCTGGTCACCCACGCCTGCAAGCCGCGAATGGCCTCAGCGGTCGGCACCGACAGCTCGCGCGGCACGTACATGTCGTCGAAGTAGATGGCCGCGGCGACCGATACGTCATTCCGGGCGAGCCGGGCCGGGTCGTACAGCGGCGGCCAGTCGGCTCGCTGCGCCAGCAGCTCTGCCGCTCGGGCGATCGGTTGCAGCACGGGGTCGTGCTCAAACATCCACGGATAGATCATCTCTCCGGTAAACAGCAGCGGCTCGTCCCCGTCCAGCGCGACCGCCGGGTCGAACTCACCGAACTCGGCCCGGACCCGCTGAGCCGACCACGCAGTCGCAGCGCCCTGCGCATAGCACTGCTCGTGCAGCAATGCGTAAAGCGGCGCGGCAGCGAACGTCAGGTGTGCCTGCACCGCGTGCAAGAAGTCGTCGTTGAACTCCCGGCCGGCGAACGGGTTTTCCAGCATGTAGTGCAGCTGGTGGCTGCCGGCGGACGAGCCGAGTACCTGGCCGAGCGACTGGAAGCGCTGCACTGTGAGCAGGCCGCCGCCGGGCAGCTCGGCAGGCTGCCTGGAAAGCTTCGCGGCCACCCGTCTGGCTTGCTCCACGTCCTGCGGATAGCGCCGGTAGTGTGCCCGGTTCTTGGCAGCAACGCGGGCGTAGGTCAGCCGGTATACCTCGTCGGCCGTGGCGGTCAGCCCGGGCAGGCCACCGGTAATGAACGCCGCACGGATGCCGCCCGGCGCAAACGACAGGTAGCTAACGGTGCAGAACCCGCCGAAGCTCTGGCCGAGCACACTCCATGGCGCGCCGTGGGTCAGCTGCCGCCGGATCAACTCCGCGTCCGCCACGATGGCGTCTGCGCGGAAGTGCGCGAGGTAGTCGGCTTGCGCCTCGGCAGCTGCGAACCCGGCCAGCGTCAGCCGGTTGGCCGGCGTCGACCTGCCGGTGCCGCGCTGGTCGAGCAGCAGCACGCGGTAGTCACGCAGGGCCCGGTCGAGCCATGCTTCGCGGCCGACCGGCCGCTGCGCGCCGAAGCCAGGACCTCCCTGCAGGAAGACCAGCCACGGCAGGTCGTCGTCGGCGCGGCCGGCCGCGACGACCTCCCTGGCGAAGACCTCAATCTGCTCCCCGTCCGGCCGGGTGTGATCGAGGGGAACTGTGAAACTCCGGTCGGTCAGGACGGTTCCGGGCTGGCGGAAGGCGACCATGCTGAGGACAGTAGCCCGGGCAACGTGGAACCGGCCGACCGGTACGGGCACGAAGCTGTTGTGAGGATGGCCACCAGACGGCACCGACAGCGCCCGGTGGGTGCCGCCGCGCTGGTTAGGCTGCAAGGCATGCTTCCAACCACGGCTGCCGAGGCCATGCGCCCGTTGCCGGCCGGCTACCGCGCACTGTTCGGGCGACTGCTGCGCGCCGGACGGGCGGACGACCGGATCCGGGCTATGTGGCTGTCCGGGTCGCTTGGGCGCGGGGTGGCCGACGCCGGTTCCGATCTGGACGTCGTGCTGGCTGTCGCGGCCGATTCGTTCGACGAGTTCGCGGCGAGCTGGCGGGACTGGCTCGGCCGGGTGACGCCGACGGTGCTGGCGAGGGAATTGCCCGGGATGCCCGGAAGCTGGTACAGCCTGACACCGTCCTGCCTACGGCTGGACGTGGTCACCGAACGGGCCGGGGCGGCACACCCGACAGCACCGGGGCGCAGGCTGCTCGTGCTCGACAAGGACGGCGCGGCTGCGCACTCGACCGCTCAGCCGGACGGCGCTGGGCCCGATCCTGGCCGACTGCTGGAGATCACTGAGGAGTTCCTCCGCCAGCAGGCGATCTTCCCGGCGGCCGTGGTCGCGCGAGCGGACTGGCTGCTTGGCGTCGTCGGCGTGCAGGCCGTGCAGCAGCTGCTGTACGAGCTGTACGTCGAGGCCAACCGGCCGTTGCCGCCGATGGGCGTGAAGCAGTGGTCGGCCAAGCTCACCGCCGAACAGCGCCGGATCCTCGCCGGGCTGCCCGGGCCGACGGCGAGCAGGGACGGCGTGCTGCCCGCCATGCGCGCTGCCGCTACCGCCTTCCGCCGTGCCGCGACTCAGATCCTGGACCACGCAGGCGTGCCGTGGCCCGCCCAGCTCGACCGCGCAGTGCTTCGCTACCAGGAGTCCGAACTCGGCTGGACGGGCGCTCGCGGGTCGGTGGCCGCTGGCGGCGAGGGTCCTTTGCGCGGCGGACCGGGGATCCGGGTCGCGGTCTTCTGCGGCAGTTCGCCGATCCGGCGGCCGGACTACGCAGCCGCTGCGGCCGAGGTCGGCCGCTGCCTTGCGCGCGCCGGAATCGGCCTGGTCTATGGCGGCGCGAGCGTCGGCCTGATGGGCGTGCTGGCCAACGCCGCCCTGGACGGCGGGGGAGAGGTGATCGGAGTCATTCCCGGCTCTCTTTTCCCCGCGGAGGTCCCGCATAGTGGCCTGTCCAGGCTCGAAGTTGTTGGCTCGATGCACGAGCGTAAGGCCCGGATGGCTGAGCTAGCTGACGGGTTCGTGGCGCTGCCGGGCGGGCTCGGCACGCTCGACGAGCTGTTCGAGGTCCTGACCTGGCGTCAGCTCGGCCTGCACGCTAAGCCGATCGTGCTGCTCGACGTGGCAGGATTCTGGGACCGACTGGAGGGGCTCCTGGACGCGCTGGCGCAGGACGGGCTCGTGCCAGCAGGCAGTGTGCCCGGCCTACTCCGGGCCGACTGCCCGGAGGAACTGGTGCGCCTGCTGCGAGCGAGCTGATCCCAGGCCGCAGATGCGGCCGCGCGCTCGTCAGCTGACGTCGGCGCCGAGCCCGGCCAGCTTGCTCTCGAAGTTCTCGTAACCCCGCTTGATGATGTCGATGCCCCGGACCGTGGAGGTGCCCTGCGCGGCGAGCGCCGCGATGAGGTAAGAGAAACCGCCGCGCAGGTCAGGGATCTCCAGGTCGGCCGCGTACAGCTTGCTCGGGCCGGAGAGCACCGCGGAGTGGACGAAATTGCGCTGGCCGAAGCGGCAGGGCAGGCCACCCAGGCATTCCCGGTACAGCTGGATCGTGGCGCCCATGGACGTCAGCGCGCCGGCGAAACCGAACCGGTTCTCGTACACGGTCTCGTGCAGGATCGACAGTCCCGACGCCTGGGTCAGGGCGACCGCGAGCGGCTGTTGCCAGTCGGTCATGAAGCCCGGATGAACGTGCGTCTCCAGGGCGATCGAGCTGAGCTGACCGCCCGGATGCCAGAACGTGATCCCACTGTCGGCCACCGCGAACTCGCCGCCGACCCGGCGGAACACGTTGAGGAACGTCATCATGTCCGCCTGCCGCGCCCCATCCACCGTCACGTGGCCGCCAGTGGCCAGTGCTGCGCACGCCCAGGACGCTGCCTCGATCCGGTCCGGCAGGGCTCGGTGGGTATAGCCGGACAGCGCGGGCACGCCGGTCACCCGGATGACCCGGTCGGTATGCACCTCGATGATCGCGCCCATCTTCTGCAGGATCGCGATGAGGTCCATGATCTCCGGCTCGACCGCCGCGTTGCTGAGCTCGGTGACTCCCTCGGCGCAGACCGCGGTCAGCAGCGTCTGCTCCGTCGCACCGACGCTCGGATACGGCAGCGACAGCTTCATGCCCTTCAGCCCGGTAGGCGCGGTGATGTGCAGGCCGTCGGGCTCCTTGTCCACGACCGCCCCGAAACCGCGCAGCGCGTCCAGGTGGAAGTCGATCGGCCGGTCACCGATACGGCAGCCGCCCAGGTCAGGGATGAACGCGCGGCCCAGCCTGTGCAGCAGTGGACCGCACAGCAGGATCGGAACTCTGCTGGACCCGGCGTGCGCGTTGATGTCGGCCACGTCCGCGCGCTCTACGCCGGCGGGATCCATCACGATCTCACCACGTTCATCGCCGGGCCGGACCGTGACGCCGTGCAGGGTGAGCAGGCTCGACACGATGCCGACGTCGCTGACATCCGGCACGTTGCGCAGCCTGCTCGGGGTCCGGCCTAGCAGGGCCGCGACCATCGCCTTGGAGACCAGGTTCTTCGCCCCGCGCACCGCGACCGTGCCCTCGAGCGGCCGACCGCCGCGAACCGCCATCGTCGTCATGGGGTCCAGTATCTGACACTTACCCTGGCGCGGGCCTCAGACCGTGCGCTCTGGCTGTGGCGGGTCGCGCCGGGCGCTCGTCCTTGACGAAACGGATGAACGTTCTTTTAATTCTGTTCCATGGGCCCAGTTATGGCACCTGCTGGAGCATCGCGGTGAGGGTGCGGATCAACTCCGGCCTCTGCCAGGGGCACGGCCGGTGCTACGACCTGGCCCCGGCTCTCTTCGGCGACGACGACGACGGCTACGGACAGGTCCTCGGCGACGGCACCGTGCCCCGGGGCAACGAGCACCAGGCACGCCTCGCGGTGTCCAACTGCCCGGAGCGCGCCGTCGAGCTCATCGAGGAGGACCCGGCATGACAGTCGATGACCGCTTCGCCGGAGACTTCCGTGAGACACGCGAGGCCGAGGAACTCGGCATCCGCAATGAGATCATCACCGGCCCCGTCGCGGACTGGGCGACCGACTTCTCCCACCTCGAGCCCGAGTGGTCCGCGGACCCCTACCGGATCCAGGACGACCTGCGTCAGCGCTGTCCGATCGCCCACACCGACCGGTTCGGCGGCGGCTGGCTGCCGGTGCGTTACGAGGATGTCGCGGCCATCGCCTACGACAGCGAGAACTTCTCCTCACGCTCGATCATCATGGGCAACTTCCGGCCGCCGCACGATATCGCGCCGATTGGCGGCTCGCCGCCCATCTCCTCCGACCCGCCATTCCACCACGACGCGCGCAAGTTGCTACTGCCCGCCTTCACCAAGCGGGAGGTGGCTAAGCAGGAGCCGGCCACCAGGGCGCTGTGCCACTCGCTCATCGACGCGATGAGCGGGAACGAGGTGGTCGATGCAGCGCGCGACTACGCACAGCACATCCCGATGCGGGTGATCGCGAACATGCTCGGCTTTCCGCCGGAGGACGGGCCGCAGTTCCGCCAGTTCGTCGAGAACACCCTCGAAGGGATCAAC
>JASHSO010000075.1 GCA_030038715.1 Streptosporangiaceae bacterium | reverse complement strand
GTGAAGGCCTACGTCGGTGACGGAATCGCGGCAGACTTCTACCGTGCTGTCGCGCAACTGCTGGACCCGGCGACCCAGTCACTCGTGCTGACCGTCCTGGCCGACACCGGGCATGCGGAATTCGCTACCACCCGGGTGCGCGAGGCCGTCAAGTCAGATCCGCGCGTCGCGGGTCGGCTGGCACTGTGGGCGCGGCGGCTCATGGGCGAGGCGCTCGGCCAGGCGCAGCGAGTCGCCGCAGAGCGAGAGCCGCTCGCGCGCCTGCTGACGGGCGCGACGGAGACTCAACTCGGCGACATAGGCCGAATGTTCGCCCAGCTCACCGATGCACACGCAGCGCGGATGGCGGCACTGGGCCTCGCCGACCTGGACGAGTTAGCCGAGCCAGCAGAGGTCAGACATTACTGAATCCCACCCGGCGAGGCTCGGAGCCGCCGAGTTGCAGGTAACCGATCTTCTCGGCAGGGACGAGCACCTTGCCGCCCTTGACGTCGGACAGGACCAATACACCGCCGTCGGCCATAGCGTTCTTCAGCGCCCGCTCTACGTCCTCGGCCGACGACTCGGTCTCCACGACGAGTTCGCGGGGCGCGTACTGTATTCCGATCTTTACTTCCACGGCTGTCCTCTCCGCGCAATGGTTAACGTGGCGGACTTGTGTCGTGTCCGTGACAATGATCCACCACGATCATGGGTCGGTGGCTCCGGGTCGCCGACCAACCTAGCGCGCGCGGTCAGTTCGGGATCGGCCAGCCGCTGATGCCGCGCCAGGCCAGCCGGGCTATGAGCTGCTCGGCGGCATCCTTCGGGATCGCCTGCTCAGTGTCGAGCCAGTAGCGCGCGCTGACTTGTGCCATGCCGACCAATGCCATGCCCAGCAGTTGTGCCTCTTCGTTGCTGACCCCGGCATCCTCGCGGATGAACTGGCTGACCATGTCGGCGCACTCGTTCATAGCGCGATCGAGCCGGCCCCGGACGGCGGGCTCGTTGCTGAGGTCAGACTCGAAGACCAGCCTGAACGCCTCTCCCGTGCCGGCCACGAAGTCGTAGAAGGCCCTGAACGTGGCCGCTACGCGCTGTCGGTTGTCCGCCGTCGAGGACAGCGCATCGGAAACGATCTTGACGAGCTCGTCGGCACTCTCGTCAAGCAGCGCCAGGTACAGCTCAAGCTTGCCGGGGAAATGCTGGTACAGGACTGGCTTGCTGACTCCGGCCCGCTCTGCGATCTCATCCATGGCTGCGGAGTGATAACCCTGCGAGACAAACACGTCACGAGCCGCGCCGAGTAGCTGCAACCGCCGCGCCGGCCGGGGCAGCCGAGAGCTGCTCGGCCTAGCGTGCGGCGAAGCGGTCAACTGGAACTCCCGGTCGTGCACGTCTCACAATCGCGGCAAGCGCCGCGTCGCGTGCATGCAATCCTACGACTCGGCGGCTCAGCCGCTGGTCAGCGGTATTCGTCCTCGTCTAGGTCGAGCGCACGGGTTTGCTCGGCGGTGTCCCCGGGATCTGCCTCCAGCGGCGTCTCATATCGCTGGTCGCTGTCGCTCGGCTCAGGAATGATTTCGCGCTCCTGCTCGGCCGCGTCGGCGTCCGGTGCTTCCAGGCCCATGTCGCTCATCGTGGCACTCCCTCGCCGCTTGGGGTCGAACACATTGCCGAAGGACAGAATGCGGACAACACTGCTTCTATCACTACCCGCTCCGCCAGGATCTGACATCCGCGCCGTATACAGGCAAGAATTAGTAGTCAAGCCCGGCGCGGGGTAGGGAGATGGCATGCGCAGCATGTGGAAGGGGGCAGTTTCCTTCGGCCTGGTCATGATTCCGGTGCGGCTCTACACCGCGACTGAGCAGAAGGACGTTGCCTTCCGGCAGGTGCACAGGGAGGACGGCGGTCGCATCAGATTCCGCAGGTTCTGCTCGATCGACGACGAGGAAGTCCCCTATGAGGACATAGCCAAGGGCTATGAACTGCCCGACGGCGAGATGGTGGTCCTGACCGACGACGACATGGCCGGGCTGCCGCTGCCCACGACCAAAAGCATCGAGGTCGTGCAGTTCACGCCCGCTGAACAGGTCGACCCGATCATGTTCAACCGCAGCTACTACGTCGAGCCCGAGGCGGCCGGCGCACGCGCGTACTGCCTGCTGCGCGACGCACTCGAGCAGTCGGGCAAGATCGCCATCGCCCAGGTGGCGCTGCGGCAGCGCGAGTCGCTGGCGATCCTGCGAACCCGCGACGGCGTACTCGTGCTCGAGACTCTGCTGTGGCCCGACGAGATCCGGATGGCTGACTTCGCCTTCCTGGACGACGACATCGAGGTACGACCGCAAGAGCTGAAAATGGCCAGCTCGCTGATCGACTCGATGACGGTGGACTTTGACCCGTCCGATTTCCGGGACAGCTACCGGGAGGCGGTGCTGGAGCTGGTGGCCGCCAAGACCGAAGGACGCGAAGTGGTCCAGCCGGACCTTGGCCAGATCCCGTCTGATGCGGGCTCCAGCCTGGCCGACGCACTGCGGGCCAGCCTGGCCGCGGCGAAGGCCGGCAAGCCCGATGTCGGCAAGTCCGGCAAGCGGCAGCCTGCAAAGCTAGCGGAAGCCGAGAAGCCGACAGCGCAGCGGCGCTCGCGCCGGGCGAGCTGAGCGGGGCGACGACGGTAACGGGTGCCAGCGTGGCCCGGATGCGAACCGCGCCATTTTCCATCCGGCCATCAGGGCGTACCGGATAGTACGCTAACTCGTTATGACTAATCCGATTGTCCCGGCCGCGCCTGCGGCGGCTACGCCGGTTTCCTGCTGGCCGGGCGAGCTTGTGCCGCTGG
>JASHSO010000074.1 GCA_030038715.1 Streptosporangiaceae bacterium | reverse complement strand
AGCGCCATCGCGATCATGACACGCTGCCGCATGCCGCCGGACAGCTCGTGCGGGAAGCTGCGCAGCCTGTCGGCGCTGATGCCGACCAGCCGCAGCAACTCGATGGCGCGCTGGTTCCGCATGTTCTTGGTCATCTCGGGACGGTGGGCCGCCAGCGTGTCGACAAGCTGGGCATGGACACTGATGACCGGGTTCAGTGCTGCCATGGCGGACTGGAAGACGATGGATATCTCGCGCCAGCGCAGCTGGCGCAGCTCGTCGATGCCGAGGTCCAGCAGGTCCAGCGAGGAGTCCGGCCGGTCAGGGTCGGGACGGAACACCACTCGGCCCGCGGTAATCCGGCCCGGCGGGCGCAGCAGCCTCGTCATGCCGTAAGCCAGAGTCGACTTGCCGCTGCCGCTCTCCCCCGCCAGCCCGATGACCTCACCGCGGTGCAACACGAGATCGGCGTCGATCACCGCGTGCGTCACGTCGGTGCCGTGCCCGTAGTCCACGCACAACCCGCTGACTTCGAGCACGGGCCAGCCGGCCCGGTCAAGCGGCGTCATGACCTGGCCCCATCCCGGTAAACGGGTGTCAGGCCCTGGTTCATGCTCATCGTCCGCAGTTCTTTCCGGCTCAGCCCCGCAGCCCGGAGCCGGGGGTTGATGAACTCGTCGATGCCGAAGCCGATCAGCCCAATCGAGCAACCGAGCAGCGCTGTGCAGGCACTGGCGGGTATGAACCACCACCAGGCGCCGACCGTCAGGGCCTCCTCGTTCTGCGCCCAGTAGAGAATCAGTCCCCAGCTCCACTCGTTGGTGTTGCCGAGCCCGAGGAAGATCAGGCCGGTGTACAGGATGATCGCCGCGATCAACGTGAACAGGAAGCTCGCGGCGACTACGGCGATCTCGTTGGGCAGGATCTCGAACAGGATGATCCGCCACGTCCGCTCCCCGACCGCGCGCGCGGCCTGGACGAAGTCCTGGTTGCGCAACGCCAGCGTCGTCGCCCGGAGCACGCGAGCCCCCCACGCCCACCCGACCAGGGCGATCACCACGGCGACGATCCAGGCGCTCGCATTGGGCAGGAAGGCGGTCAGCACGACCAGCAGCGGGAACAGCGGGAGCACAAGGACGATGTTGGACAGCATGTTCAGCAGCTCGCCCCTGGCGCTGCCGGCCAGGTAACCGGACGTCACGCCGAAGATCACCGACAGCACGGTGGCAAGCGCGCCGGCCACGAACGCGACGACGATCGTCGCGCGGGAGCCCACCAGCAGCTCGGACAGCACGTCCTGGCCGTTGTTCGTCGTGCCTAGCAGGTGCGCGGCCGACGGCGCGGCCAGCACATCAGGGCCGATTGCCGACGGGTCGTAGGGCGCCACGATCGGGCCGATGATCGCCATCAGCACGAAGATCCCGAGCAGCACGAGGCCGATGGTGATCTTCAGCGACAGCCGCGGCAGCCGTCTACCCTGGATCGCCGGGGCCGTGATGACGGTGAGAGTATTCTGCGACGCCGGGGTCGTGCTGGAGCTGAGCGCCATCTGTCAGGCCTCCTGCCGCGCCCGGGGATCGAGCAGCACGTAGGCGAAGTCGGCGAGCAGGTTAGCCACGAGCACGCTGAGCGTGATGATCAGGAAGACGGCCTGCATCAGCGGGTAGTCCTCGTTGTCGACCGCCTGGAACAGCACGTAGCCGATGCCGGGATAGGAGAATGCGTACTCCACGAGCACGGACCCGGTCACCACGAGGCTCAGCGCGACGACGAAGCTGGAGAAGCTGGGCAGGATCGCGTTCCGTGCCGCGTAGGTGATCATGACGCGGCGCCGGGACAGGCCCTTGGCTTGCGCGACCAGCACGTAGTCCTGGCCGAGGGTCGTCACCGTCATGTTCCGCATGCCCACGATCCAGGCGGCCATCGACGTCACGACGATCGTGAGGCCGGGCAGGAAGGCGTGGTAGGCCGCGCTCGCCAGGAACGCGCCGTTGAAGCCGATCACGTCCCCCTGGGCGTAGCCGCCGTTCACCGGGAACCAGTTCAGCTTGACGCCCAGGTATTCGACCAGCACCAGGCCCAGGCAAAAGTACGGCATGGCCTGCAGGAACGTGGTGGTCGGCAGGAGCGTCTCCAGCCAGCCCCCGCGGCGCCAGCCCGCCACGGTCCCGATCGTCGTCCCGATGACGAAGCTCAGTATCGTCGCCACACCCACCAGCGCCAGGGTCCAGGGCAGCGCGGTGGCGATCACGCTCGCGACGCTGGTCGGGTAGTAGGTAATCGAGGTGCCGAGGTTGCCGTGGAAGAGCTGGACCCAGTACTGACCGTACTGGGCTAGCAGGCTGGAGTGCGTGTTCAGGCCAAACGCGACGACCAGCGCCTTGTACATGGCGGGCGTGACTATCCCATTCGCCGATAGCCGGGAGAATACGATCTCGGCCGGGTTGCCCGGCATCATGCGCGGAATGAAGAAGTTGATCGTGATTGCCGCCCAAGCGGTCACCAGGTAGAGGCCGATGCGCCGAGCCAGGAAGGTCATCTAGCACCTTTCTACCTGATAGCAATGCAAGCAGCTCAGACTATCTGTCAGTCCCGCGAAAAGGACACCCGGGCAGCACCTGAAGTGATTCAGAAAAGTTTCGACGTGCCGACATCTTAGAAACCGCCGCGTCACCGGTCAAGACTTAAGTTTGCAGCGATTTAACCCGATAGTTGGTACCAGCCAGGCTTCTGGTGATAGGCCTTACAACCTGAGGGTTCTGTCTAGCTGATACGCAAGCCCCAAGTATCGCGATCCGCTAACGGCTCAGCTACGATACCCGCACGATAACTTTCGGCAGCCGCCCCGGTGACCTACCCTGCGCACCTCAGGCAGCCAGGAAGGTGATGATGACGTGGCGCTTTCCGATCGGCGCTCCCGCAACGGCAGGCCCGCTCAGCCCGGACCCCGCAGAGCGCAGCCGACCACGTCGGCGGAACCGGAGCAGCATGCCAAGCCTGGCCAACCGGCACAGCGCGGCCAGCAGGGCCGGCGATCGCGTCCGACGCTCGCCGACATCGCTGCCGAGGCCGGCGTATCGCTGCCGACCGTGTCCAAGGTGGTGAACGGGCACGCCGACGTCGCGGCTCGCACTCGAGCGCGGATCGAGCAACTACTCGGCGAGCGCAACTACCGGCACCCCGGCATCCGGCGGGGGCGCCACGCCGGCTTGATCGACGTTGTATTCGGCGGCCTGGACAGCCCGTGGGCCGTCGAGATCCTGCGCGGGGTAGAGGACTGGTGCTCGGCGCACGGCATGGCCGCCGCGGTCTCCGCCGTGCGCCACGGCAGCGCCCGGCCCGCAAGTTGGACCAGCGCGCTGGCCAGCCACGACACCGACGGGGTCCTGCTGGTCACCTCGGAGCTGACGACCGACCAGCTCCGCCAGTTGCGGGAGGAAGACATCCCGCTCGTGGTCATCGACCCGGTCAACCTGCCCGAGCCAGACTTGCCGGGTGTCGGCGCGACCAACTGGGCCGGTGGCATGGCCGCCACCGATCACCTGATCGCCTGCGGCCACCGCCGCATCGCCGTGATCGGCGGCCCCGAGACTTATCTGTGCAGCCGCGCGCGGATCGACGGCTACCGGTCTGCCCTGGAACGAGCTGGCCTGCAGTATGACTCGGCGCTGGTCCGGCATGCCGATTTCAAGCACGAGGGCGGCTTCGTGCGTGCGGGCGCGCTCCTCGACCTCGCCGACCGGCCGACGGCCATCTTCGCCGGCAGCGACGAGCAAGCCTTCGGCGTCTACGAGGCGGCCCGCCAGCGCGGTCTGCGCGTCCCGCAGGACCTGAGCGTCGTGGGTTTCGATGACCTCCCGGTCTCCCAGTGGTCGTCACCGCCCCTGACGACGGTCCGCCAGCCGCTGGCCGAGATGGGCCGGGTAGCCGCCGACATGCTCGGCACGCTCATTGAGAGCTTGCCCTTGTCGAGCTGGCGAATGGAGCTGGCTACCGAGCTCGTCGTGCGGGGGTCTACGGCTCCCCCGCCCTGACCTGCCGTCGTGCTCTGCCGCCGCGGCACCAACCTCCTGAGAACGAGACGAGGCACTCCTCATGCGCATTGAGTCCCAAGCCAGGCAGGACTCGCCCGCGACGACCGTCAGCGGCGAGCCGTGGCGTGACCCGGCCCTGCCGATCGCAGATCGCGTGGCGGACCTGCTAGCCCGGATGACACTCGCCGAGAAGCTTGCCCAGCTCTTCGCGATATGGGTACAGGTCAGCGCGGAGGACGGCGACGGAGTGGCCCCGATGCAGGGTGAGTTTGCCGACCCCACGCCGCTCGACGAGCTCATCGGGCCCGGCCTTGGTCAACTCACCAGGGTGTTCGGCAGCTCGCCGGTGACGCCGGCGGCCGGCATGCAGGCACTAGCCAGGCTGCAGCGGCGAGTGATCGCCACGAGCCGGTTCGGCATCCCGGCGCTGGCACACGAGGAGTGCCTGACCGGGCTCACGGCCTGGATGGCCACGATTTTTCCCACCCCGCTGGCGTGGGGCGCGACCTTCGACCCTGACGCGGTCCGGCAGATGGGTTCGGCGATCGGGCAGAGCATGCGGGCCATCGAGGTCCATCAGGGCCTGGCACCGGTACTTGACGTAAGCCGCGACCCGCGCTGGGGACGCACGGAGGAGACCATCGGCGAGGACCCCTACCTGGTCGGCACGATTGGCGCCGCGTATGTCCAGGGGCTGGAGTCCGCGGGAATTGTGGCGACGCTCAAGCATTTCGCCGGCTACTCGGCTTCCAGGGCCGCGCGCAACATGGCGCCGGCCGACCTAGGTCCGCGCGCGCTTGCCGACATCATCCTGCCGCCGTTCGAAATGGCCATCACCGAGGGTGGCGCGCGCTCGGTGATGGCCTCGTATACCGCTATCGACGGGATCCCTGGTCACGCAGACGAGGAGCTGCTCACCGGCTGGCTTCGCGACGAACTCGGGTTCGCGGGCACCGTTGTGTCCGACTACTTCGGGGTCTCGCTCCTGCAGACCATGCACGCGGTGGCAAGCTCGCCCGAACGGGCGGCGGCGGCCGCGCTGGCGTCGGGGCTGGACGTGGAACTCCCGCACCGCCGGTGCTACGGCGCGCCGCTGGCTGAGGCAGTCCGCACCGGACAGGTCTCCGAGCACCTCGTCGACCGGGCAGTTACCCGGGTGCTTCAGCAGAAGTTCGAGCTCGGCCTGCTCGACCCCGGCTGGCAGCCGAACG
>JASHSO010000001.1 GCA_030038715.1 Streptosporangiaceae bacterium | reverse complement strand
CGATGCGGAACGCGAGCGGGGCGGTGTTCGGCGCCGCTGAGCACGCGGCGAGCTCGGTCGCTGACTTCTTTGACCATTCCGGGTCCACCAGCCAGGTCGCTTCGCTGCAGCGCGAAGTCGCACAGTTGCGTACCGAACTGAGCGCGGCGCAGCTCAGCAAGTCTGAGTACAAGCAACTGCACAGGCTGCTCGCAGTTGCGGCCGCCGGGCAATACCGGATTATCGCCGCCACGGTGCAGTCCTTCGGCCAGGGCTACCAGCAGACCGTGACGCTGGACGCGGGCAGTGCTGACGGCGTGCGCCCGGACGAGACAGTGCTGAACGGCCAGGGGCTGGTGGGAGAGGTCACGGCCGTGACCGCCCACACGAGTACCGTCCTGCTCGCTACCGACTCCTCGTCGCTCGTCGGCGTCGAAGTGGCGCCGAGCGGCCAGATCGGCTACGTGACGGGTTCCGGCAAGACCGACGGCGACGCGGGACTCCTGCACCTGCAGATGCTGAGCTCCGCCGCGGTGCTCAAGCCGGGCCAGGCGCTGGTGACGAAGGCATCGGCGCACGACCGGCCATATGTGCCTGGTGTCCCGGTTGGCGTGATCACTAAGCTGGAGAATCCGACCGGCCTGACCGAGGAGGCGCTTGTCCGGCCCTACGTGGACTTCACTGCGCTCGGCGTGGTCGGCATCGTGATCGCGCCTCCGGCGCGCAACCCGCGGTTTTCCGTGCTGCCGCCGCTACCCAGGCCAGTCCCGACAGTGACCGTCACGGTAACCGCCCCGCCGAGCAAGCCCACCGGCAGCCCGACGCCCACCCCCGGCGGCGGAGGCTGACATGCGCAAGGCAGTACTGGCCACTTGTGTGCTGGCAGTTGCCCTGCTCCTGCAGCTGACCGTGCTGAACGGGCTGCAGCTTCCAGGCGGCGGGGTTCCCGACCTGATACTCGTGCTCGTCGCGGCCGTGGCCATGTCGGCGGGCCCGATACCCGGGATGGTGGCGGGGTTCGCGGCCGGGCTGTGCATAGACCTGGCCCCGCCGGGCAGTGCGGTGATCGGTCAGTACGCACTGGTCTTCTGCCTGACTGGCTGGGCCTGCGGGCGGGCACGAGGCCTGGTTACCCGGTCGGCGCTAGGTGCGCTCGGGGCGCTGGCTGTCGTGCTCGTCGCCGCCGAGAGCCTGATCGCAGTGCTGGGCAGGGCCCTTGCCCCGGCCCAGGTCACCATGTCTGCGATCAAGCAGGTGCTGCCGTCGACAGTCGGGTATGACCTGCTGCTCGCCCCACTCGTGCTCTACCTGGTGCTGCTGGTCAGCTCGTGGCTGGAGCATGGCTTCGCGGCTGAGAGCGGCGGTGTCCGCTTGCTGCCCGACTCAAGCCGAGCCCGCCGCCGGGCGACAAAGCAGCCCCAGCCGCATCAGCCGCGGCTGCACCGAGCCGCGGCCCGGCCGGGCGACGGCTGGCTGTACGGCGGGCACCGCGGTCTGGTTCAGCACCGCCCGCCGGCCGGGCCCGGCAGGAGGCTGCGGCCGGGAGCCGGGGTGCCAGGGTCCGCGTCCGGCCTGATCCACCAGCGGCCGGGCATGCCTCCCGCGCGGCCGGTGAACCTCAGGCTGGCCAGCCAGCGCCGCCGGGCAGCCGGACCGGGGCGCCACCCTGGCATGTTGTCCGGCGCCCGGACCGGCGGCGGGGGGTTCCGGCCGCACGGCGGAGAGCCCGGTGGTTCCGCGGCCGCCGGCTTCCGGCGTGTCGCCGTTCCGATCCGGCGGCCGTCCTCGATCATGTTTGGCGGCCGCAGTGACTCAGAACTTGCCCGCTCGCTGCGTGCCGCTGCCGGGCTGGGCGCAACACGGCGCAGGTCGGCGCCGAGGCTGCGGCTGGCGGGCGGCAAGACCGGCGAGCTGCCGGCACCTCGGGCAGTGCCGACGCCCAGGCTGCGCTTTACCGGGAGCAAGACAAGCGCAGTTCGTACCAGACGGCCGTCGCCGGAGCCGAGGCTGCGGCTGGCGGGCAGCAAGACCACAGCGCTGTCGGCGTCGCGACCGGCCCCGGCCCCAAAGCTCAATTTCCATAGCCATCGGCCTGCCCCTAGCCGTCATCGGCCGGCGTCGCCCCGGTTCCGCGGACACTCACCTGGGCCTAGGCACTCGGCGCTCAGCGACGGCCAGCTAGCCGGTGGTGCGCTGGACCAGCAGTTGCTACGCCAGGCCCGGCGCAGTGTCACGGCGCCCAGGCTGCGGCTCGGGCGCGGGCGGAACGCCGCGGGAATGCTGGGCGGAACGGGCGGTAGCCCGATGAGGCGGACGCGGTCGGTCCGGCGTGTGACGCCGCATTTCCGTAGTCGGCCGCTGGCGGGGCGAGCTGGCGGTCCGA
Organism: Streptosporangiaceae bacterium; assembly: GCA_030038715.1. Lineage (GTDB taxonomy): Bacteria > Actinomycetota > Actinomycetes > Streptosporangiales > Streptosporangiaceae > JAJYUU01. The sequence continues at coordinate 546 of JASHSO010000001.1, read as the reverse complement.
GCACAAAGCGACCCAAGTTCGGCTACGGCCGGCGATCGCTGCTGTCGTTCCTGGCCAGCAAGCACATCGGCGGCCGCTGGGTCGCCAGCCAGCGCGTCGGCAGCCGCTCTGGCGTCTGGCTGCTCGGCAGACGGGGAGGACCACGGTGATTCCGGCATCTAAGAGCCGTCTGATAGTCGTCTGCGTTGTCGTGATCGTGCTCCTCGGCTTGCTGGCCGGCCGCCTGTGGTACCTGCAGATCGATACCCACGGTCAGTACGTTTCGCTGGCTAACTCCGACCGGGTCCGCTCCATCGTGCAGCCATCAGTGCGCGGGGAGATCCTCGACGACACCGGCCAGCCGATGGTCAAGAACTCCTCCGAGCTGGTCGTCGAGGTCAACATGTCCACGCTGGACACGCAGCCCGACGGCGGCACCGCGGAACTCGCCCGGCTGGCCACCGTCCTTCGGATCAGCGACAAGACGATGCACGAGCGAGTGCGGATCTGCACGGTCGGCGTGCACCAGCCCTGTTGGGCGGGATCGCCCTATCAGCCCATTCCGGT
>JASHSO010000073.1 GCA_030038715.1 Streptosporangiaceae bacterium | reverse complement strand
AGCAGCGCTGCGAGGCGTCCGCCGCACTCGCGCCACGCCGCGACGGCCGCCGACACGGTCGGCGCCGTTGCTGCGGCTTCTGCGATGCCTGTCGTCCACCCTCTCCACGCGGCCGATACCGTCCCTGCGGCCCGCACGTGCGATCCGGTCGATCCAGTCGTCGCCACCCGCCAGGCCGTCGGCCGCATCGGGCCGCTGACTGGCGACCAGATAGGTCGGGTCCTCGGCGGACGCCACTCCCGCCCGCATCACCGCCACCTTGGCACACGCTCCGCCGCCGGCCAGCAGCGCCGCCGACACCGCCGCGGCCGTGCGGCTGCGCCTGGCGGCCAGCGCGGCCACGCCGCCGCTGATGGTCAGATAGCGAGCCGCTGCCAGCATCCGGCCGCCCCGCCCGGTGCGGTAGGGCTCGCCGGACAGCCCATGCATCCGCTCAAGGCCGAACCCGGCGACGCTCTCCACGGCGGCTCCGAGCAGTGCCATCCGGCGCGCAGCCTCGAAGTCCGTGCGGTCAGCATGCAGCGCGCTCGCGGCAAGCCCCGCCGCGCCTGCTGAGGTCATCGCGCCGCCCGCGAACAGCAGTGGCAACTCGCGGTAGGCCGAGTGCCAGGCAGGCACGGCCGTGTTCGCCAGCAGCGTGCCGGGGTACACGGCAAGCGCGGGGCCGGTGATGGCGGCGGCCGCACCTGCCAGCGCGCCCGCGCCGCGCAGCGCCCCCGTCACCTCGCTCAATGCGGCGGCTGACACCAGGCCCGTGTGACTGGCCAGGATCCACGACCCCATGCTCATCGGCGAGGTTGGCTTGACGACGCGCAGCATGTTCAAGAACCGTTCAGGCCGCCCGAGCTCGTCGGTCAAGAACGCGGCGCCGCCCACCGCCGCGGCTGCTGAAGCTAGCCGAGCAGTGCGGGCGAGCGGCCGCCTTCCAGTAGCGTGCGCCACTGCGCCCAGCATCGCCAGCGCTCCAGACAGCTCGCCCAGGAACAGGTAGGCCGGCAGGTGCGGTTCTCTCCAGCGCGGCGCCTTGAGAATGGGGCGCCCGTAGTATGAACCGAACTCCGCGGGGGGTACCTGTGGCTGCTCGCTCATGGGCGCCGTCCGGCAAAGGCCGCCGCGACGCCTACCGCCAGCACACCGGCGGCGACCCCGGCCCACCGCCACATTCGCGGCAGGTCACCCGTGGTCACCACCGGGTCTGGCGGCAGTCCATACACCTCGGGCTCGTCAAGCAATAGGAAGAATGCGCCGGCCCCGCCAATGCCGTCCTCGGGGTCCGCGCCGTACAGCCTCGCCTCGGTCACCCCGGCGGCGTGCAGGTCGTCGAGCCTCGCCTGGGCAACAGCGCGCAATTCGTCCAGTGGGCCGAACTGGATGGAGTCGGTCGGGCACGCCTTAGCACAAGCCGGCTCAAGCCCGCCGCGGAGCCTGTCGTAGCACATCGTGCATTTCCACGCCCGGCCGTCGTCCTCGCGCCTGTCGATGACGCCGAACGGGCACGCGGTCACGCAGTAAGCGCATCCATTGCACACGTCGGGCTGGACGATCACAGTGCCGAACTCGGTCCGTACCAGAGCGCCCGTCGGGCACACGTCCAGGCAGGCCGCGTGCGTGCAGTGCTTGCACACATCGGAGGCCATCAGCCAGCGGGTCGTTGTACCGTCGCCGTCTGAGGCGATCAGCTGCGGGGAGGGCTGCCCTGTTCCGGCAACAGGGACCGTCTGCTCGATGAATGCCACGTGCCGCCACGCGTTAGCGCCGAGCTCGCCGGTGTTGTCGTACGACATCCCGGTCAGCGTGAGGACGTCGCCGGCCGGCTCGGGCAAGCCGTTCCATTCCTTGCAGGCCACCTCGCAGGCCTTACAGCCGATGCAGACGCTCGTGTCAGTGAAGAAGCCGACGCGCTCCGGGTGCTGGGCGTAGCCGGCGTCGCCCGTCACGTCGGCCAAGGGGCCGGACAGCCTGTTACCCGTCACAGGTCCTCCTCGAGCCCGGCCTTGCGTCGGTAGGCGGCCACCAGGTCGGTAACCGCGGCGCCGCGCGGCCGGCGCCCTGGCCGGATGTCGCAGGTCGCCACCTTGCTCTCCTGGATCAGTGCGTTCGGGTCCAGGGCAAACGGCAGCAGGTCGTTGACGATGTCGCCGGTGACCAGACCTTCGCTGCCCCAGTGATAGGGCAGTCCGACCTGATGCACAACGACTCCGTCAGCCAGCCGCAGCGGGCGCACCCGACGTGTGACGAGCACCTTGGCCTCGATTGCCGCTCGTGCTGTGATGATCGTCGCCCAGCCGCCGTTCTCAAGTCCGCGCTCCCGGGCCAGCTGCGGCGAGATCTCGCAGAACAGCTCCGGCTGTAGCTCGGCAAGCCTGGACAGGTTGCGGCTCATGCCGCCCGCGGTGTGATGCTCGGTCAGCCGGTACGTCGTGAAGATGTAGGGAAACGCGACGTCGTGGCCCGCGAGCTGCTCGCTCGTCGCATCGTCGTGCGGATACAGCAGGCTCACCGGGCTGGTGTCCTGCTTGTAGACATCGTTGCGGACCGGTGACTCCGCGGACTCGTAATGCGTGGGCAGCGGCCCGTCCTTCAGTCCCGTCGGCACGAACAGTGCGCCCTTGCCGTCGCGCTGCATGATGAACGGGTCTGTGCCGGCCAGCGCCGCCGTGCCGGTCGCCCCGTCCGGGGGAATGTAGTCGGGAGACTTGGTCTTCTCGATGTCCGGGACGTCGTGGCCGGTCCACTCGCCTGCCTCTTGGTTCCACCAGATGTAGGCCTTCGCCTCGCTCCACGGCTTACCTGCCGGGTCGGCCGACGCCCGGTTGTACAGCATCCGCCGGTTGGCCGGCCAGGACCAGCCCCACTCCGGCGCCACCCAGGACTGCTGGCTCTGCGGCTTGCGCCGGGCAGGCTGGTTGACCCCGCCGGCATAGCAGCCCGAGTAGATCCAGCAACCGCACGCGGTCGAGCCATCGGACTTGAGCTCACCAAAGCCGGTCAGCAGGGAGCCGTGGGAGCCGCGTCCGTTGATTTCCTGCAGCACTGCGGCGGCATCAGGCTCGGCCTCCTCGCCGCTCTCCGGGTAGTCCCAGGTCAGGCTGTTCAGCAGCAAGTCCCGGCGGTCGGCCGATGACGCGACTCTGGCCTTGATCCGCTTGCCGAGGTGGTAGGCGAACCAGAGGTCGCTGCGAGCGTCACCGGGCGGATCTACTGCCTTGTGATGCCACTGCAGCATTCGCTGGGTGTTCGTGAAGGTCCCGTCCTTCTCCACGTGCGACGCGGCCGGAAGGAAGAACACCTCGGTCGGGATCTGCTCGGTTGTCAGTTCGCCGGTGGCAATCTCCGGGCTGTCCTGCCAGAATGCGGCGCTCTCGATCACCGTCAGGTCGCGCACGACCAGCCAGTCCAGCTTGGCTAGTGCCAGCCGCTGCAGGCGAGCGCCAGCCGAGCCGACTGCCGGGTTCTGGCCCCACAGGAAGTACCCCTTGACCTTGCCCTCGATCATGTCGAGAACGGTCCGGTAGGTGCCGTGGTCACCAGTCAG
>JASHSO010000072.1 GCA_030038715.1 Streptosporangiaceae bacterium | reverse complement strand
TCTCGCGTCAACGCCGTGGACATGCGAGGCTGACGCGGCTGCCCGAGCCTCGGGCTTGGGCAGCCTGGAAGTGCAGGGTGGACCCCGGTCAAAGGCTCCGGACGCACGAAGTTCGCGCAGCCTGGACAGCTCATCCTGGGCGGCGGCGCTGTAGCTGTGTCTGTACCTGTGGGCTCACCTTGAACGGGAACTTGCGCCAGTACTCGTAGAACGCCGCGGGCGTCGTGAATGCGCCAACACCTGAGCGCAACCCATCGATGCTCGAGACGGCGCCGATCGATAAGAACGGGAGTCTGCCCCGAGGACGCGCCCGAGTTGACAGCGGCGGCACGCCGCTCAGCCGACGGCCGCTCGCACGACCCTCGCGTGCTCGCGCATCGTCTCGGCCGGGTCGGCGCCTTGCTGGCGGCCGAAGCCGCAGTACATGGCCACGCCGAAGTCGGTGAGGTAGCGCGACGCCGTCGCTTTGCGCCGCCGCAGTCCGGGCTCGCCGTCGACGGGCAGCACGATGCCGAGATAGACGCGGGCGCCGTCAGGCGCAAGCTCGGCCAGCGGCGCGAAGAACCGCTCATCCTCACTGCGCAGGTAGGTGGGGCCGGCCAAGTGCAGCCAGTCCACGATCCGGCCGGAGTTCGCGACAGCGTAATTCGCCATCCGCACCAGCAGGCCCATGTCACGCGCCTCGTACATCGGCCACTGGGGGAACGTGCCATAGCACAGGTGATAGCCGACCAGGACCTCCTCGGGTATGAGCCGGGTCAGCCGGCCCACGGGCCCGGTGAATCGCTCCCAGGCACCCGGCGCCGTCCAGGCAAGCACGCCCTCGAGGTCGAGCACCTCGTAGCAGACGTCCCACTGGATCGCGAGGTCCCCCGGCGGGATCGCGGCGGCGAGCCGCAGCAGCTCCCGGGCCACGAGGTCTTCGAAGGCGCGCTCGGCTAGCGGATAGTCGCAAGCGAAGTCGGCCTTGAATCCGTTCAGTGCACTGGCCGGGAACGGCAGGCCCACCTGGAATCTCGTCCCGGCCGGGATGACGCCCTCGCTTCGCAGACCGCGGAACGTAGCGTAAGAGGCGATCGCGTCGTCGATGCGCGGCCAGGTATCCCAGTACAGTTCGCTGACCCCGGAGCGGATCTTGAATACCGGGGTCTCGTAGGCGTGCCGCGGGATGCCGGTCGGAGAATCGGTCTGCTTGACGGTGTCGACATCGTGGTTCGGGCGGACCAGCCGCTCCCGCTCATACCCCACCCATGCCACACGTGGACCGGTCTCGCCGTCTGGCAGCGCGAAGACAAGGTCGCCGAACAGCTCGCCGCCGCTGCGCAGCGCCACCTCCGTCGAGTCGGCTGGCAGGCTCCCTACGAGTAGCAATTCACTGGTAACTCGCGGCGCCATGGCCGCCTCCTTTTAGCCCGCTTCCGTCGGAATCTCCGTCGGCGACGATCAGCTTTCGCGAGAATGAGCCTCGCACGCTAGGTGGCGCAGCGGCCAGCCGCGTGGCGGTCCTACCTGGCCATCCGGAGCTGGGGTGTCGCTGAACCGTACCCGATAGTTGACAATCCACGCTGCCCGCTGGCCCGTGCTGATGCCGTGCGGACGATCGCCCTGGCAGGCTCGTCCTGCCAGCTGCAGACGTACGCAATGCCAGTCCTCGTGTCGCCCAGCAGCGCCGCCTTGCCGTAAGACCGAGCAAGTGCGGCCGCGGACTTCCCTGGCTGTCCCGCAGGCAGCGGTCATAATCCCCATATGCGGCCGAATAGTTATAGGAGATTGTTGACACTTGTCACGCGACAAGCCTAAGTTCTCGCCAGGAAGCATCCGACGCGACGGCCTGGTATCTGCCCGGCAGGCGTGCGTGAACCCCGGTCGGCTACCAGTCGTGGCAGCACCGGCACCGTGCGGCGTGACCTAAGCGGCGAAGACAGTGAGGTGCCATCGGATGAGAACGGCAGCGCACTGGCCGCTTCGCGGCAACCCAGCGCAAGAGCCGCCCAGGTTGGCGCGGCTCCGTCGTGGCCGGGTATGAGACGGCCCCACTCGACTCGTTCACCGAAGCCCGAACCTGACCGATTGAATCGGAGGGCGTACATGCACAGAAGTGCTCGTCAGAATGGAAGTCCCCGGCGTGTGAATGGCGCCCACGGCCTGGCCTTTGGCGGCTTGGCTGCGGTGGCTGCCGTCGCGCTCGCCGCTTGTTCAAGCTCGACCACGACCACCCCGTCGACCTCCTCCAACACCGTGTCGGCAGCAACGCTGACCGGACTGAAGGCGAAGATCGCCACGGCGGAGACGGCGCCGGTCTGGACCGCACCTGGCCCGGCGGTCAGCGCGTCGGTGCTGAAGGGCAAGTCGCTCCTGGTGATGCCGATCAACTCCGAGATCGATGCCTGTAACACCCAGGCTCAGGACTTCAAGGCGCTCGGCGCGCAGCTAGGCGCGCACGTGACCTACTTCTCCGATGCCGGCGTCCCGACGCAGTGGGTTACCGGCATCGAGGATGCCGTCTCGGCCCACGACGCCGCGATCGCGATGCTCTGCGGGATCATCCCCGGCGCGGTCGCACCGCAGCTCGCCGCCGCGACCAAGGCCGGGATCAAGATCGTCGACGGGAACTACAACGAGACCAATAACTACGCGGGTCTCGACGGAGAGACCGCAGTCAACACCGCGCAGAGCGTGGCAAACGACGTCGATTATGCGATAACCCAGCTGGACGGCAAGCCGTTGCACGCCATCGTCGTGTCCAGCACCTCGGTGATCCAGGGCCCGGACGCCATGGCCGCCGCGTCGAGCGCAGTCAAGGCTGCATGCCCGAAGGTCTGCACGGTCGATGAGGACATCAACATCCCGGTCCAGGACTGGACAACCTCGACGGCGCAGAGCGACATGTCATCGGCCCTGCTCGCGCACCCGAACGCGAACGCAGTGATCGTCGCCTTCGACGGTATTGTGCCGGGCGTGCTGCCTGCCATCGAGTCCGCACACCGCACCGGCCTGAAGATCTACACCTGGGGTGGCAGCCGGTCCATTGAGGAGCTCATGCTCAAGCCGAACAGCTACATCGCCGCTGACCCGGGCCCGGACGAGGACTGGGACGCCTACGAGGCCATGGACCAGGTGATCCGGCTGCTTGGCGGGCACCCGGCGGCCTCGGTGAACGCCGAGGTGGACCCGGACCGGTTCTGGGTGCCGTCGAACGTTTCGCAGTTCTTCGGTCCCGGTGACACTTATGGTAACGAGGGTTATGGCGGCAACGCCTTCATCAACGGGTTCCGCAAGCTCTGGGGCCTGTCGCCGGTCAGTTGAGCCAGTGACCAGGAGGACAGCATCCCGGCAGAACCAGTCAGTCGAGCGCCGGCGCCCGAGGAGGCGCCGGCGCTCGACGCCAGGAATATCGCCAAGCGCTTCGGCGGCCAGCTTGCCCTCGCGGGCATCGATCTGGCAGTGCAGCAGGGCGAGGTGGTTGCCCTGCTCGGCGAGAACGGGTCGGGCAAGTCCACGCTGGTGAAGATCCTGGCCGGCTACCACGTCCCGGAGCCGGGCGGCGAACTCTGGGTGGCTGGGCGGGAAGTGCCACTGCCGGTACCGCCGGGCGAGTACCGGGAGATAGGCCTCAGCTTCGTGTTCCAGGACCTCGGGCTCGCCCCCGGCCTGCGGGTCCTTGAGAACCTTTTCGTCGGGCGCCGGACCGCCGTCAGCAGCAGGGCGCTCCAGCCCATCAGCTGGCGGTCGGAGCGCAGAGCGGCCCGGGCGGTGCTTCGTGCCTATGAGGTCGACCTCGACCCGGACGCGAATACCGGCGGCCTCCGGCCTACCGACCAGGCGCTGCTGGCAATCGTGCGGGCAGCCGAGGAACTGCGCGCGTTCCGCGAGCGGTCCCCGGCCGCCGTCGCAGCGGCCAGCCGGGATGGCGGCCACCAGACGGCCGGTCGGTTGGGTGGCGTGCTCGTGCTCGACGAGCCGACCGTCTTCCTGCCTGAGCACGAGAAGGTATTCCTGCTGGAGCTGGTCCGTCGCGTGGCAGCCGACGGCACGGCCGTGCTGTTCGTCTCCCATGACATGACCTCGGTCCGGCAGATCGCCGACCACGCCGTCGTGCTGCGAGATGGACGCGTGGTGGGCGACGTGGCAATGCCCGCTGTGTCGGATGCGGAACTCGTCGAGCTCATCTCCGGGCACCAGGCCGCGCGCCGCATCGGACCGGCGGTCGGCGTGACGGACTCGAATCCGGCTCCGGATGCCGGCAATCAGGAGCGCGCAGCCCAGCCAGCCGAGCCGTCAGCTACCCGGCCGCCCGGCGCGCGAACTCCAGGCGCCACCGCGATGCTGACCGCCGATGGGGTGTCGGCCGGCCGGCTGACCGGCGCCACGCTGTGCCTGCGGGCCGGCGAGATCGCCGGAGTGGCCGGGCTGCTTGGCTCCGGCGCGGAAGACCTCCCGTATGCGCTGTTCGGCGGGCTGCCGGCCACCGGCGGAACGCTGCGCGTCGGTGACTGGTCCGGCCCGCTGTCCGCGCACACCCCGCACCGGGCTCGCGAGCTCGGCCTCGCCCTCGTGCCGGCCGACCGCAAGCAGCAGGGCGCGGTGCAGGCGCTGTCGGTCGCTGAGAACATGATGGCCCTCGTGCTTGGCGACTACTTCCGGCGTGGGCTGCTATCGCACGCACGGATCCACCGCACGGCGTTCGAGCGTGCCCGCAGCTACGGCGTGCGTCCTGCTGAACCGTCTGCGACGCTAGCCTCGCTCAGCGGCGGGAACCAGCAACGGGTACTGCTGGCCAAGTGGCTGGAACGACCGCCGAAGGTGCTGCTGCTGCACGAGCCGACTCAGGGCGTGGATGTCGCCACCAGGGCCGACATCTACGAGCTGATGCGTGGCCTGGCCGCGAGTGGTGTCGCCATCCTGTGGGTGAGCACGGACTTCGACGAGCTGGCCGCGGTCGCCGACCGGATCCTCGTGTGCGCCGGCGGTAGCGTAGTGACCGAAGTGTCCGGGCCGCCGTTCAGCCGCGACAAGATCACATCCGAGGTCTACGCCGCCAGCGCCGGGCCGCTGGCCGAAGGAGTGTGATGCGCGATGGCGACCGAGGCCGAGCGCCAGGCCGGTGCCGCGCTGCCTCCGGCCGGCCGGAAAGACGGTTCCGAGGTCCGGCGATGGTCGCTGGCCAGGCGCGGCAGGCTGCTGGAGAGCGCCATGCTCCCGCTGGCCTGGGTACTGGTGATCGTGGGATTCGGGGCTGCCGAGCCGTCCCTGTTCCTGAGCATGGCCAACTTCTCGACAATCTTCGGCTCGCAGGCCGTCCTGTTCGTGCTCACCATGGCCCTGTTGGTGCCGCTGACCAACGGGGACATAGACCTGTCAGTCGGCGCCATGTCCGGCCTGGTATCGATGGTGGTCGTCGTCCTGAACGTGCAGCACGGCATGCCGATCGTGTGGGCCTGCCTGATCGGCGTGGTCGTGGGCGCGATTGGCGGTCTGGTCAATGGCCTCCTGGTGATCAGGTTCAACGCCAACTCGTTCATCATCACGCTGGGCACCGGAACGGTGTTCAGCGGGCTGATCGAGTGGATGTCCAACGAGCAGACGATTACCGGCGTGTCCACCAGCCTGTCCAACATCGTCTTCACCGACGAGTGGCTCGACATCCCGATTGAGTTCTACATCGGCGTGGTCATCATGCTGGTCATGTGGTACCTGCTGACGTTCACCCCGTTCGGCCAGCGAGCACTGTTCGTCGGGCAGTCACGCGAGGTCGCCAGGCTGAGCGGGTTCAAGGTCAGCTCCGCCCGGATGCAGGGCTTCGTCATCGCCGGCGTGATAGCGGCCATCTCGGGCATCCTGTTCGTCGGGACCACCGGGTCGGCCAGCCCCAGTGACGGCAACACCCTGCTGCTGCCTGCCTATGCGGCCGCCTTCCTCGGACTTACCACGATCCAGCCGGGCAGGTTCAACGCAATCGGCAGCGGCATCGCGGTCTACTTCCTGGCCACCGGGGTAGCCGGCCTGCAATTGCACGGCTACGGGGACTGGGTGCAGCAGGTGTTCTACGGCGCGGTCCTGGTTGTCGCCGTGGTGATTTCGCGAGTCTTGAGCAAGCGCCGGTACGGCGAGGTAGCAGCCACCTGACCCGGCTGGCTCTTGTCGTTCCGCGTCGCGGAAGTACGCTGGCCGCAGGCGGCGGCCCGGCCGTAGCCTCGCGTGCAGCGGGCGTCTCGGCCTGCCGGCGCGCCCGGGCAGCGAGGCAGACGGCAACCCAGGAGTAGCGGTGTTCGACAGCATCATCGATCCCACTGTCGGTCCGGCGACGACGTCCGCGGACGGCCGAGCGGAGCTCGCCCCGCGCCCCGGCAGCCTGTCCGGCCTGCGGCTCGGGCTTCTGGCCAACACCAAGCGCAACGCCGAGATGTTTCTCGAGGAGGTCGGCAAGCAGCTGGCCGAGCACTATGGCGTGCAGCCGGTCCTGGCCGCGAAGAAGCCGAACATCGTAGAGACAGCGCCGGAGCCGATCATGGCCGAGCTTGGCGCGCAGTGCGATATCGTCGTCACCGGCGTCGGCGACTGCGGATCGTGCAGCGCTTCCGCGGTCGCCGACGGATTGCTGCTCGAGCAGGCCGGCATCCCATCCGTGGTGATCTGCAGTGACGCGTTCACGGTCAGCGCCGACGCGATGGCGGACCTGCGCGGTGCGCCGGGTTACCGGTACGTCACCACAGCGCACCCGGTGGCCAACCTGACGCCGGACGGCGTGCGTGCTCGCGCCGCGCAGGCAGTCCCCCAGATCGTCGCGCTGCTGACCCAGCCAGTCATGGCCGCATCGGCATGACGACGTCGGCCACCGACCCGGTGGTCCAGGCCAAGGCGGCCATCGAGTACTGCTATGCGCAGGGCTGGACCGACGGGCTCCCGGTGGTGCCGGCCACCGCCTCCGACGTCGAGGCGTGCCTCGCCACTGTCGGCCGGGACCCGGCAGAGATCGTCGGCTCCCAGCCGCACCTCGGCCGCAGCGTCACCGTCGCCCAGGCGGCAGCGAACGCGATCATGGCGGGCTGCAAGCCCGAGTACTTCCCGGTCGTCCTTGCCGCCTGGCAGGCAGTGTGCCAGGAGCGCGCCAGCCGCGGCGCCTGGCAGTCCACCAGCGGCCCGGCCCCGCTGATCGTCGTCAACGGCCCGGTCCGGTCGCGGCTCGGCATCAACTACGCCGGCGGAGTCTTCGGCCCCGGCTTCCGGGCGAACGCCACGATCGCCCGCGCCATCGGGCTCATCGTGCGCAACGGTTACGGCATCCGCCCGCAGCAGCTCGAGCAGGCGACCCAGGGTCTGCCCGGGCGGTGGTCGGTCTGCATCGGCGAGAACGAGGAGATGTCCCCGTGGGAGCCGCTCAGCGTGGTGGGCGGCGCCCCGCTGGGCTCCGACGCGGTCTCCGCCATGCTGATCAGGACCTGCGAGTACATCGACAACAGGTCCACCGACAGCGCCGAGGCCGTGCTGCACGACTTCGCTGACACGCTAGCCAGGCTCGGCGCCTACGTCGGCGGCGGGCATTCCAGCGGCGGTATCGTATTCGGCCCCGAGCACGCCCAGTTGCTGGGCAACGCCGGGTACGGCCGGGCCGACGTGCAGCAGTGGCTGTTCGAGCGCGCCGTGCGGGAGCCGGCAGAAATGGCGACGGCCGGAAAGGGCGAGCACGCCGAGCCCGGGCGGCCGTTCGCGATGATGCCGGCCGCGCAGGACATCCCCCTACTGGTCGCCGGGGCGGCCAACGCGGCGATGTCCATGGTCTTCCGCCCGTTCGGCTGGTCGGCGTGGTCCCGGCAGTCAGTGCTCGTCAATCCGAAGGAGCAGTGACGGTGGAGCTCTCACTGGACGGCAAGGTCGCGCTCGTCACCGGCGTCGGGCCCAACATCGGCAGCGGGATCGCGCTGGCCCTGTCCAGGTACGGCGCGAAGGTGGCATGCAACGACGTGAGCGAGACCGCGATCAAGGCGTGCATAGCCCGGATCGAGCGCAATGGCGGGGAGGCCATGCCAGCGCCCGGCGACGTGACCGACGAGCAGGCGGTCCAGGGCTACATAACAGACGTGCTCGCGCGCTGGGGCCGCATCGACATTCTGGTGAACAACGCGGCGCTGCTCGGCGGCCGCGGCGTGCTCGACGAGACGGCCGAGGCCTTCGAGCGGGCGGTACGCGTCTCGTCGCTGGGTTACTTCCTGAACACCAAGCACGTGGGCCGCGCGATGGCCGAGCGCGGGATCAAGGGCTCGATCGTGTGCATCTCCTCGTCCAACGGCTGGACGGCCACTGCCGGAGTGATCGCCTACGCGTTCCACAAGGGCGGCGTGAACAACTTCGTCCGGGCCGCGGCGATGGACCTGGCCCCCTACGGCATCCGGGTCAACAGCTTCACCCCGACAGCACCGAACCCGGACAACCCCGAACTGCTCGCCGAGCGGGCCCGGGCCGGGCTCGGGCCGGGCGGCGTGCTGTCCGGCCCCGGCGGGCTCGGCGGGCCAACCGGCGACGAGCCCTGGCGCAGGCCGACCCGGTTCACC
>JASHSO010000071.1 GCA_030038715.1 Streptosporangiaceae bacterium | reverse complement strand
ATGACGCCTCCGGCTTCGAGCCGGGACAGCGCAGGCTGGGTCATGGCCGCCCTGGCTGCGAGCTCTACCTGGGACAGGCCGAGGGCCAGGCGGCGTTCGCGGACGGCGCGGCCGAGCAGGTAGGCGCGCTCGGCCTCGGGCCGGCCTTGGCGGTACTCCTCGCGTGGCTTCGCTGGGCCGCGAGGTCCTGGCAAGAGGTGGCCGAGTCGCTGTACCTCGGCGCGGATCCTGTCAATGGCGCTATTGGTCAGTAGTGGTAGCGGGCTGCGAGGATGACGATCTCTGCTTCAGTGACGATGTAGACGAGGCGGTGCTCGTCATCGATCCGTCGTGACCAGGCGCCCGGCAGGTGGTACTTGAGCGGCTCGGGCTTGCCGATGCCGGTGAAGGGATCTCGCCGGACGTCCTCGATCAGCTTGTTGATCCGCTTGAGCATCTTGCGGTCGGTCGTGAGCCAGGAGGAGTAGTCCTCCCAGCCCTGGTCTTCGAATGCCAGCCGCACGGCGAGCTGCCGGGCTACTGTGCGTCTGCCGCGTCTGGGTCAATCAGGGTATGCTCGGCGACGTGGTGGCCGGTCAGGGCGTTCTCGTACGCCTTGAGTAGCCGGCGGGCGTTGGCCGGCGAGCGGAGCAGGTAGGCGCCTTCGCGCAGAGCGGCGTAGTCGTCGGCTGACACCAGCACCGCGTTGCCGTGCCTGGACACGATCTCGATGGCGTCGTGGTCCTCGTTGACCTTCTTGATCAACGGGAAAAGCCCCTTGCGTGCCTCGCTCGCGGTGATCGACATGACAGCCAGCCCTTCACAGTGGTACAACATAGCGTACCGCTTGCTCTCGCTGGTGGCATCCGGTCTGCGGGCTGACGGACCCGGTACAAGCATCCTGACGAAACGCTCGGGACCGCCAGCGAGACTATCGAGCGGGCTGCCAAACTTCTTCCAACCCTAGGCTTCTTCTGAGCATCTGAGCGGAACGGCGCGTGTCCGGGGAGCCAAACTCGGAGCCAACGCCAGCAATCGTCAGGCGCCACTGGACGTCGCCTGACGACGGTTCCTACTGGTCACGGCGACATAGGGCGCTCTCAGCGGTGCCGGAACCGTCCGGAAGTGCATCCTAAGGATCATGGCCCATTCGATGTCACCTCGCCGTGAACGGTCGTCTGGTACAGCGTTCAGTAGCCCGATGCCGAGCGCCTTGGATGCGTCCTTCGATGCTCAGGCGCACCACGTGTCTGGTCGGCCGGACGCTGCGCGCAATGGGTAGTTCATAGTTCCCGGAGGACGGATATCGCTGCGGCGAGGCGGTCGCCGAACGGGAGTACGGCGTTGCCGGCATGTACCGGGGTGCGAGACCGCAGTCTCTGGCGTGGCGGCGCTGTTTGCGTATCACGGGAGGCATATTGCGTGTTCGGCAAGTCCCGCTCCGACGCTGCTGCCGCTGCTGCGGTCCCGGCTGCAGGCTGAGCTGATGACACTGGCACGTGCGGGACCGCACTGATCGAGGCGCGGAGCTTCAGCGCGTGGCCGCCGATGCGGACATCGCCAGGCTGCTGCAAGATGCAAGCCGCCAGTTGGGTCCTGCCGCAACAGGGCTGTCGTCAGGGGACCTGTCCGGTCCTACCAACTGGCCTATGACGCTTTCCGGAAGAGCGCCGCTAGCCTGCTTGCTGGACGTCGGCGAACACTGATCGTCAATCTTCGCGGTGTTTCTCCGCATGGCGGCGGAGGGCGAAGCTGAAGTCGCCGGACGACGTCCCGGTGAGGCGGTGCGCTGACCAGAGGCGGCCGTCTGCGACGAGCCTTCGCACTTCAGAGCGCGACACGTCCAGGCCGACCGACAACAGCGTCGTCACTTTGATCGGAATCCGCCGGACGAAGCGGACCGATATGTCGATCACGTCGGCTTCCGAGGCCTCGGTCGTAGTCTTCTGGACAGCCCAGGCGCCGTCCCAGTCGAGCGTGACGCCGTTTCGGCGCGCCAGTGCCGGATCCGCCAGCAGCTTCGCCGTGAGTTCGAGGTCGTTGTCGTGGAATCGAGTCAGGAGCGATGGGTCGATGGCGTGGACGTGGACTCGTTCCAGGACCGTCAGGTTGGCGGTCTTCCCGCATCCGGCGCATCGCGCCAGGAGCCAGACATCGAGGAGCTTGCCGTTGGCGTTGACGCGGAACGTTCCATCTGCGCAGTAGGTCGCTGAGGTACAGCGCAGGCAGCGGCGCAGGATGCGTGGCAGGCCCGTCGCGTATACCAGCCACTGCGTGGCGACTCGTTGTTCTATTTCGTTGCTGACCACAAGGTGGGTGCCGATCTGCTGCGACGTCGCCGTGCGGAATCGACTCTCCGCGGAGGGCATCCGCGCATGACGAAGAGACGAGTGGCGGGCCGTGTGTCACGACGGTGTGCCGCACTCGCTGGTCAGTGCGCATCTGGTAGGTGCTCGACAGAACAGGGCCTTGCCCCGAGTGCACGGCTGCGGCATGACCCGATCGGGCCACCAACGGGACGAAGTCAGGTCCCTGTGCTGGCCTCGGTGCTCATGGCGCGCCTACTCGGCGCTTGGGATGTCTCAGCTGGCGTACAACGGCCTGTCCTTGTTCGGCGTCCGGAGGCATGCGGCTCGGCCGCGGTGATCGCGACGGGCGCGCGGCCCGGCGGCGAGCCCTTACCAACTCCGGCAGAAGCTGCCATCGGGAACCGGGAACCTCTGGGGCGAAGCTAGCAGCGCCCCACGGACAACTCCACAGGTTATTGACCCGCCGAGCAGTGAAGGCGGGCGCTGCGACCCGTCTCGCTTGAGCAATTGCGGGGTGTGAAATTAGCGCGGCAAGCTCCGACGCTCCGCACTCATATGCAGCGGTGCGTCAAGGCTCTGCAGATCCTCTGCCTGGTTCTTAGTGGCTTACGGGGTTGCGTCGTGCGCGCTGGCTGAGGACGCTCCTTGCTGACGCCCGCCGCGAACAGCTGTCATGTCAGTGGCTGCCAGTATGCGCTTCCGGGGCAATGAGCACCGGGCGTCGAGTGTGTGCGGCCAGGGTATGGGAGACGCTGCCCAGGAGTGCGGTCCGGAGGGTACCACGCCCGCGCTGTCCGCACACGATCACTCGCGCCGAAAGCTCGTCAGCGACCTCCAGGATGGCCTTGGCCACGCTATCGACCGACTGCTTGACCATCGGCACCGCCTTGTATCCGTGCTCAGTTGCCCTGAGTGCGCCCTTCTCGGCTACGGACCTAGCCGAAGCTTCTTCCTCCGCGTCCAAGGCCGCGCCTTCGATCGGGAAGCCGGCCGCGAAGCCGCCAGCCAGGGCGAGCTGGGTCTCGATCGTTTCCCACACCGTCAGCACCACCGCTTCGGACGGTCGCTCGATCAGCTGTCCAGCTGCCCGCAGGGCACTTAGCGATCCTTCAGAACCATCGAAGCAGAACAGGACCGGCCCGCCCGGGCTTTGCTCCGTCATGACTTGCTCCTCTCATGTCCATGGCTCGGCGTCTCTAGCATGCAGGAGAGGCAGAACAGTTAACTGTCAGACGGGCGTGCGGACGTTAGCGCACCCGCCGCGGTGCTGTTCTGGAGACAGGCGGGTAGAGAGGAGTGCCGGCATGGGCGACTCATTGCCGGAGGAGGATTCGCGCGAGCCACGGAGCGGTACCGGGCTGCGCTGGACAGACCCCAGGACGCCGTTTACTTGGCGCGGCTGGAGCTTCGGCGCGGACATGCTCAGGTTCGGCGGGAACGAGAGCCCCTATCCGCCACCGCAAGAGTTGCTGGATGCGATCGTAGCCGCAGCCAGCCGCGTGAACCGCTACCCGTTCGGCATGGAAACCTCGCTGATGGAA
>JASHSO010000070.1 GCA_030038715.1 Streptosporangiaceae bacterium | reverse complement strand
TTAATGCTGGTTAGGCCCTCAGCTACCCGTCAGCCTTTACCACGCCTATCGGGCACGACACGCCGGTACCGTGGTCTGGGCAGTACCCGTTCGGATTCTTCGCGTCTGACAGGTACTGCTGGTGGTAGTCCTCGGCGAAGTAGAACTCCGCTGCTGGGACGACTTCTGTGGTGATCTTGCCGTAGCCGGCCGCCGTCAGCCGCTCCTGATACGAGGCCAGCGAGCTCTCGGCCTCGGCTTGCTGCTCAGGCGACTGGTAGAAGATCACCGACCGGTACTGCGTACCCATATCGTGGCCCTGTCGCATGCCCTGAGTCGGGTTATGCGACTCCCAGAAAATCCGCAGCAGCTCGGGGTAGCTGGTCTTTGCGGGGTCGAAGACGACGCGCACAGTCTCAGCGTGCCCGGTCCGGCCCGAGCATACTTCCTCATAAGTCGGATTCGGGGTGAACCCTCCCTCGTACCCGACGGAGGTGGACACGACTCCGGGAGTCCGCCAGAACGTGCGCTCCGCTCCCCAGAAGCAGCCCAGCGCGAACTCGGCTATCTGCGTTGCGTCCGGATAGGGCGGCCGCAGCGAAGTTCCCAGCACCTCGTGCCGGGCGGGCACGGGCATGGCGGCCGCACGGCCCGGCAGAGCGTCCTCCGGCGCGACCATTTGAGTCTTGTGAAACCCGAAAATGCTCACCGATCCTCCTCGCGGCGTCGCGGCAGGTCCAGGTATTCGGCCAACGACAACCGGCTCGACACAATTCCCGGCACGCAAGCACAGCTATCCGCCGAGGCTCGTCGCCCGGCACGCGCATCGCACTTCGACTGGCACTAACCGACCGAACGCTGCGCCTTCAGATCCGACTCGATCGCATTAGCGGTCTGCAGCAGTGCTGGCAGAATCTCGCTTCGCACAGTAGTCATGCTGACCCTGCTGGCGTGCATCGAGACGTTGATCGCCGCAGTGCCGACGTCGGGCACGCCGCGAATCGGTACGGCAACCGATCTCAGGCCCTCCTCGAGTTCCTGGTCCACGACCGCGTAGCCGTGCCTCGCAACTTCGGCAATGATCTCGCGCAGCCGAGCTGGGTCGGTCTCTGTCTTGCTGGTATATCGCTCCAGCGTGACCTCGCCGAGGAACTTGTCCAGCGCACTGGGCGGCAGATCGGCCAGCAGGACTCGGCCCATCGAGGTAGCGAAGGCCGGGAACCGCGAGCCAAGGGAGATCGCCACGGTCATGATCCGCCTGGTGGGGACCCGGGCCACGTAGACGATCTGCTGTCCGTCCAGGACCGAGATCGAGGATGACTCGTGCAGCCGGCCGACCAGTTCCTCCATGTGCGGAGCAGCGACCTCGGGCAGAGTCAGGCTGGACAAGTAGGCATATCCGAGCTCGAGCACCCTGGGGCGGAGCGAGAACATCGGGCCGTCGCTGCGCGCGTAGCCGAGTGTGACGAGAGTCAGCAGAAACCGGCGCGCGGCCGCCCGGGTCAGCCCGGTCGCTCTGGCCACCTCGCTGAGGCTGAGCTGCTCACGGTCGGGCCCGAATGCACGGATGACGGCGAGCCCGCGGTCGAGGGACTGGACGAAGTCACCGTTGCGGGGCGGGTGAACCATTCCCGGGTCGACTTGGCCCGGAACCTTGCCGACCTGGCCGCGCGCGCCAGACTCGCCGAGCGATCTCCGTGGAACCGCCGCCTCCCCCCTACGCTGGCTACCAGGCGCGGTCCCGTCACTCGCGTCGCGCCGTGCGGTCCTCATTGCCCCTGATCGTAACGCCATACGGGGTCAGCAGGGCAGCGTGGCAGGGCCACTGCGACTCCGCATATGCCCTGGAGAACCCTGGCCGCAGTACGCCTCGCTCAACTCCGGCCGGGCCGGCTAGCCGAGGCTGCTAAAGTTGAGCACCTGCCCAGCCGGGGGTGCCGACGGCAACGGGACGGCGTTCCACTGCGTGTACACGACCGTCTCCCGAGTCTGGCCGGAAGTGACAACCTTGAGCGGGTATGGCGTTCCCGCTGAACTGACGTCCAGCACGCTGCCGCGAGTGCGCAGCACGTAGGCCGGGCGACCGCGAACGCTCGACGTGCCGTTCTCGGCGAGCTTCGGCAGCTTCCGCGCGGTGAACTGGGCGACCATGCTGGTCATGCTGAGGTCGCCGGTGAGCTGGCTGGCCTGTTTCGCTGGCAGTTCGACCCACTTGCCGCATACAGCGGCGCAGACGCCGGCTGGGGCGCCGATCTCCCGCAGGAAGGCTGGTGTCGCCTTCACGTAGACCTTCCCGGCTAGCCCGATGACTTGGAACGGAGCGCCGCCTTCGGTCACGGTTCCTGACATGTCGCCGTTTCGGTTCAAGCCCAGGTTCAGGCCAGCTAGCGCCCCGTTCTCAGTCAGATTGCCGACGACGTGAACGCTGTCGGCATGGCGCACCGAGGCCTGCATGGACGAAACCAGGCTGGCCGTTCGTGGCTCCGCGCCGCTGGAGCTGCCGCAGCCGGCCACGGTGACTGTCGCCGCGACAACCACTCCGCACGCGACTAGTCGCAAATAAGGCATGATGTCGTATCCCCCAGTTGCCCGGCGCGATTCGCGCGCCGGACGTCTGTATACCCGTCGGCCTCAGCGCGCAAGGCGGTCGCCGTCAGCGGGACCACCGGCGCCTGGGTGCACTACCCGGTTCGCTCGACGACGAACTCGCACAGGCCTTCGAATGCTGCGCGGGCTGGGACGTCCGGCAGTCGCAGGATCTCGGCCCGTGCCTCCTGGGCCCAGCGCCTCGTGTCAGCTTTGGCGATCTCGATCGCGGGATGGGCCCTCAGCAGGCTCAGCGCCTCGGCGTGCAGAGCGGGGTCGTCGAGCTCGCTGCGGTTCAGCAGCTCGACCAGCCGCTCATCACCCGGCCCAGCTGTGCGTAGCGCGTAGAGCATCGGTAGTGTCCGCACTCCCTCCCGCAAGTCAGTCCCGGGCGTCTTGCCCGACTGTGCCGAGTCACTGGTCACGTCGAGTATGTCGTCGGACAGCTGGAAGGCGACGCCGAGCGCCGAGCAGGCTGCCGTAATCCTGGTCACCAGCTTTGGCGGAGCTCCGGAGAACATCGCTCCGAACCGTCCGGAGGTGGCGATCAGCGACGCTGCCTTCTCGGTCACTACATACATGTAGTGGTCAAGCGGATCGGTCCCAGGGCGCGGACCTACGGTCTCGGCGACTTGGCCAGTGACAAGGCGGCTGAACGTCTCGGCCTGGATCCTGATCGCCTCCGGCCCGAGGTCTGCGAGGATCAGCGAGGCGCGGGCGAACAGGAAGTCCCCGGTCAGGATGGCGACCGCGTTGTCCCAGCGCGAGTTCGCGCTCTGGCTGCCGCGACGGGTGTCCGCCTCGTCCATGACATCGTCGTGGTACAGCGTCGCCTGGTGAGTGAGCTCGATGGCCACGGCGGCCGGGACGAGACGCTCGTCGCTCGGGTCACCGAACTGCGCGGCCAGCAGCACGAGCATCGGCCGGAACCGCTTACCGCCCGCCTCGATCAGGTGTACGGACGCGTCGGTCAGCACCTCATGCTGGGCGCACGCGGCTGCCCGCAGACCCTCCTCGACCAGCAGTAGGCCATTCGTGACAGACGAAGCCAGCACGGCGTCAGCCAGTTCCACCGGAACAGCCGTAGTCACTCGCGTCCTCTCATCTGCCCGCCGCCATGCCAGGCGGGTTAGTGCCGCCATGCCAGCGGGTTAGTGCCGTCGTACCAGCGGGTTAGTGCCGCCGTACCAGGCGGGTCAGTACCGCCATACCGGGCGGGTTGGTAATTGCAGAGGGTATCGCCTGACCTTCGCCGGGTGACGAGGGTAGTCCCCACTAAGGGTTACCGGAGGAACCAGGCAGTCGCTCAGCGCACGAACAGCTGACTGGCTGCGTGATTTGCCAGGCTCAGCAAGGGCTCGGGGATGATGCCCAGAATCACCGTGACGGCAGCCCCAGCCGCGACCGCCACCCCGGTGAACGCACTCGGCCGCACGACGACCGGGCCGTCCGGCGCCGGATCGCTGAAGAACATCAGCACGATAACCCGCACGTAGGGAAAGGCCAGGATGGCACTCGTCACCACTCCCACGATGACCAGCGGCAGCGCCCCGCCCTTAATAGCGGCACTGAAGACAGCGAACTTTCCGCTGAACCCGCTCGTGAGCGGGATGCCAGCGAAGGTGATGAGGAAGAGGGCAAAGAGCCCGGCCACCAGGGGCGAGCGTTTGCCCAGGCCCGCCCAGCTGGACAGGTGGGCTGCCTCTCCGCCGCGGTCACGTACCAGGGTCACAATCGCGAAGGCGCCGATCGTCGCGAAACCGTAAGCCGCCAGGTAGAACATGCTGCCGGACAAGCCAGCCGTGTTGGCCGCGATCACGCCGGTGAGCACGTACCCGGCTTGTGCGATCGAAGAGTAGGCGAGGAGCCGCTTCACGTCGGTCTGCGTGATCGCCACGACCGAGCCGAGCAGCATGGTCACGATCGCGACGGCCCACATCACTGGCCGCCAGTCCCAGGTCAGCTGGCCGAACGCCACGTAGAAGACACGCAGCAGCGCACCGAACGCCGACACCAGGGTGCACGAGGCCATCAGCGCCGTGACCGGAGTCGGCGAGCCCTGGTACACGTCCGGCTTCCAGGCATGGAACGGCACCGCGCCGATCTTGAAAAGCAGGCCGAGCCCCAGCAGTGCGATGCCGGTGTACAGCAGCGTGGCCGAGGCGGTGCCCGACTGGGCCGCCGTGGCAATCGCGGCTAGCTGGACCGACCCGGAGTAGCCGTACAGCATGGCTACGCCGAAGATGAAGAACGCCGAGGAGAACGCGCCGAGCAGGAAGTACTTCATCGCCGCTTCCTGCGACAGCAGCCTGCGCCGCCGCGCCAGCCCGCACAGCAGGTAGAGCGGCAGCGACAGCACCTCAAGCGCGATGAACATGGTCAGCAGGTCGTTTGCCGCCGGGAACAGCAGCATGCCGCCGACCGCGAACAGGGTCAGCGGGTACACCTCGGTGTGCGACAGCCCCGCCAGCAGTCCCTCGCGCTCCTCGGCGCTGCCCGGAACTGCAGCGGCCTGCGGGGTGAAGGCGCTGACCTCGTGCGACGATTCGGCGATCAGCAGCACGCTGACGAAGGCCAGCACCAGGATCGTGGCCTGGATGAACAGCGTCGGCCTGTCCACCCCGACGGTGCCTACCGCCACCACGCGGCCAGGCTTGCCGTCCGCGAAGATCGAGTCAGTGGCCGCGATGACGACCGCCAGGATGAAGGCCACCGCCAGGCCGCCGAGCGTCACCACGATGTGGAGGGGCCGGCGCATCAGGCGAGGGGCGAACGCCTCGACCAACACGCCGATGATGGCGGCCCCGAAGACGACCAGCATCGGGGAGAGCAGGCTCCACTCGATCTGGGGGGCGGGGATCGTTGCGGCCGCCGCGATCGTCCCGGTCACGCCGAGCTCCCTTGCTTCCGTGCCGTATGGACGCCGCGGGCGGCGGGTGCAGGGTGCGGCGGAACTGGATCGGTGCGGTGCACCTGAACCAGCGTCCTGTGGACCGCCGGATTGATGATGTCGAGCACCGGCTTGGGGTACACGCCGAGCGCGATGATCAGGGCGATCAGCGGAGCGACTGCCCACAGCTCGCGCGGTTTCAGGTCCGGCATGGACGCCACCTCGTCGCGAACCGGGCCGGTCATGGTGCGCTGATACATCCACAGGATGTAGATGGCCGCCAGAATGATTCCGGCCGTCGCGAACACGGCCGCGACCTCGTAGCGCGTAAAGGTGCCGACCAGCACCAGGAACTCGCTGACGAACGTGGACAGGCCCGGCATCGCCAGCCCTGCGAGGCCAGCGATGAGGAACAGGCCGGCCAGCAGCGGCGCAACCTTCTGCACTCCGCCGTAGTCCGAGATGAGCTGAGACCGGCGCCTCGCCACCATGAAGCCCGCAATGATGAACAACGCACCGGTGGCGAACCCGTGGTTGACCATGTAGAGCGTCGCGCCGGTCTGGCCCTGGCTGGTCATCACGAAGATGCCGAGCGTGATCAGCCCCATGTGGGAGACCGAGGTGTAGGCGATCAGGCGCTTGATGTCGCGCTGGCCGATGGCCACGATCGCGCCGTACAGGATCCCGATCACCGACAGGACGATGACCAGCGGCGTGAAGGTGTGCGAGGCGGACGGGAACAGCTCGAGGCAGTACCGGAGCATCCCGAACGTGCCGACCTTGTCGAGCACGCCGACCAGCAGCACGGCCGCGCCGGGCTGGGCGGAGGTGGCGGCATCGGGCAGCCACGTGTGGAACGGCCAGAGCGGCGCCTTGATAGCGAACGCGACGAAGAAGCCGAGGAAAAGCCATTTGCTGGCCGTAGGGCTCAAGGCTAGATGCTCAAGGCTGGAAAAAAGAAACGTGGCGTGCCGCCCGTGCTCGCCCGAGTACACATAGAGAGCGATGACCGCCACGAGCATCAGCAGCCCGCCGAGAAGGCTGTACAGCAGGAATTTCACCGCCGCGTACTGGCGCTGGCCCACGCCGTAGCTGCCGATCATGAAGTACATCGGGATCAGCATGGCCTCGAAGAACACGTAGAACAGGAACACGTCGGTGGCGGCGAAGACCCCGATCATCATCGTTTCGAGCACCAGCATGAGCGCGAAGTAGGATTTCACGCTGTGCACCCTTGGCGTGCCCCGGACGGCACGGGCCGACGTCACTCCGGCCGGGTCGGGCCCGCCTTCCGCGTCGTTCCAGGACGCCAACACGACGACCGGCATCAGCACCGCGGACATCAGGATCAGCACCAGCGCGATGCCGTCGACCCCGACGGCGTAGTGCACGCCGAACTGCGGGATCCACTGATAAACCTGCTGGAACTGGAACTGCTGCGTGCTGCCCGGCTTGAACTGGACCGCCATCGCGATCGTCACAGCGAGCGTGACGATCGTGGTGGCCAACGCGATCTGCTTCACCAGTAGGTCGCGCGCGCGGCGGTCGGCCACGCTGCCAGGCGCTGACCGGCCGGGCGTGAACATGATCGCGAGCGCGCCCACTAGCGGGATCGCGCCCGCCACGGTCAGCCAGGGAAAAGTGCTCATTAGATCCGCAGCCTCACCAGCTCTAGAGCCGCACCAGGAGGAGCGCGCCGACGAGCAGCGCGGCCCCTACCAACATGGACAGGGCATACGAGCGGACGAAGCCCGTCTCCATCTTTCGCACCCGGCCCGACGTACCGCCGAAGGCGGCGGCCACGGTGTTCACCAGGCCGTCCACGCCGCGGTTGTCGAAGAACACCGACAACCTCGTCAGCCACTGGCCCGGGCGCATCAGCAGGCTCTCATTGACCGCGTCGCCGTACAGATCCTTGCGCGCCGCCATGGTGAACGGGTTGCCCGCCGGAGCGGCAACAGGGACCTCGCGCCGCCCGTACACGATCCAGGCGACCACGGCGGCCACTACTACCAGCGCGAGGCCGCCAAGCCCGGCAGCGGTGAAGATGCCATGCGGCACTGGCGGACTTCCGATCACCGGTGCCAGGAAGTTCTGCAGGCGGTCGTTGACAATGAGCAACGCGCCCGCCGCCAGCGAGCCGATCGCCAGGATTATGGCCGGCGATGTCATCACCGGCGGTGCCTCGTGCGGATGCTGCCCCTCATCCCAGCGCCGCTGGCCGGGGAAGGTCATCAGCAGCATCCGCGTCATGTACAGGGAGGTGATGCCCGCGCCGATCAGCGCCGCGGTGCCGAGCAGCGCCCCTGAGGTGCCGCCCTTGTCGAAGGCCGCCTCGATGATCGGGTCCTTGGTGAAGAATGCGGAGAACGGCGGGATCCCGATGATGGCGAGGTAGGCGCAGAAGAACGCGCCGAAGGTAATCGGCATGATCGCGGCGAGTCCGCCGAAGCGGCGCATGTCCACTTCGTCATTCATCTCGTGCTTGACCGACCCGGCTGTCAGGAACAGCGTCGCCTTGAAGAAGCCGTGTGCGAGCAGCTGAGCGATCGCGAAGACGTAACCGGCCGGCCCGAGGCCGGCGGCCAGGATCATGTAGCCGATCTGGCTCATTGTCGAGCCCGCCAGCGCCTTCTTGATGTCGTCCTTGGCGCACCCGATGATCCCGCCGAACAACAAGGTGGCCGCGCCGACAATGGCCACGGCGAGCCTGGCGTCCGGGGTGAGGTTGAAGATCGGGTTGGATCGCACGATCAGGTAAACGCCGGCCGTGACCATGGTGGCCGCGTGGATCAGCGCCGAGACCGGCGTCGGACCTTCCATGGCATCGAGCAGCCAGGACTGCAGCGGCAGCTGGGCCGACTTGCCACAGGCGCCGAGCAGCAGCAGCAGCCCGATGGCGGTGACGACGCCATGGCTGGCCGAGCTGGCCGCGCCGAAGACCCCGGCGAACGTAACGGTGCCGAACTGGGCGAACATCAGCATGATGGCCAGCGACAGGCCAGCGTCACCCACCCGGTTTGCTATGAACGCCTTCTTGGCCGCGACGGCCGCGGAGGGTTTGTACTGCCAGAAGCCGATCAGCAGGTAGGAGGCCAG
>JASHSO010000069.1 GCA_030038715.1 Streptosporangiaceae bacterium | reverse complement strand
GGGCGACGGCGGGCTGGCCGTGCCCGGCAAAGGCGGGCAGGCGAGCTCGGGCCAGAGCGACCTGACCGTGAGCGGCCGGGTGGTGCGCGGCGCGACGGTTCGCGTCGGCTACCTCACTCAGGAGCCGAGCCGACTCGATCCCGGCCTCCGGGCGCTCGAGGCCGCCGAGCAGGTCCGCAAGTACGCCCGGGTCGGCGGGCGCGAGCTGCCGGTCAGCCAGCTGCTTGACCGGCTCGGGCTGCCTGCGAGTCGGCAATGGACGCCGGTCGGCGAGCTGTCAGGTGGTGAACGGCGGCGACTCCAGCTTCTGCTCGTGCTGCTGGGTGAGCCAAACGTGCTGCTGCTGGACGAGCCGACCAACGACCTGGACATCGAGACGCTGATCGAACTCGAGGACCTGCTGGACGGCTGGTCCGGGTCGATGGTCGTGGTCAGCCACGACAGGTACTTCGTCGAGCGGGTAACCGACCACGTTCTGGCGCTCGTGGATGGTCACCTCGCCTACCTGCCGGGCGGCGTCCAGGAGTACCTCGGCCTTGTGGCCGACAGGTCCTCCGAAGCCGCCAAGCCGGGGCAGCGAGCCGACCGTACCCAGCCCGGCCAGGTCGTGTCCGCTGCCAGACAGCGCGCCGGCCAGAAAGAACTGGCCAGGCTCGAACGGCAGATAGCCAGGCTCGAGCAGGCGGAGGCGAAGCTCGCGGCACAGCTCGCCGACAGTGCTAGCGACTACGAGCGGCTCATCGAGCTAGGCACAGAGCTGAGGTCCGTACAGGGAGAGCGCGCCCAGTTGGAGGAACGCTGGCTGGCCATAGCTGAGGAGATCGACGGCTAACGCTCGGAATAGGCGAGCAGGAACTGCTTCGCGATCGCATCGTAGCCCGCGTCGTTGGCGTGCTCGTTCGGCCCACGCGGCGCACCGGCGCAGGCCCAGGTCCACTGGCAGAGTGTGGCCACGTTCTGCGGCACCGTGCCGCGGCCGGGCAACCGCACGTGACTGCCGAAGTCGGCGCTGTGGAAGGCGCCGAATACATTGGCCACCCGGGCGCCGTACTGCCGGTAGACGTGGCTGAGCAGGTCGTTGTAGCCGGCCGTGAGCCGCTCGGCAAGCACGGCGACGACCTTGCCGGGCATCCCAGCCAGCCAGCCTGCAAGTTCTGGCACGTAGTAGCTCATTCCGATGATGGGAACGTGGCTGCCGCCAGCGTGGCGCAGTCCGGCCAGGATGGTGTCGAGGTTGCCGGCAGTATGCGAAATGCTGCTGCTCAGGCAGGAGGGAACCTTGTCGAGGGACCGGACGCCGAGCACGCACGAGTTGGGGTCGTTAGCGCCGATGTCGATGGTGATCAGCGCGACATGGCCGCGGTGCGAGCGCAGGAAGCTCTCCGCCTGAGCCAGTTGCGACCCAGCCGGATAACTGCAGATCCCGCCGTGGATCATCGTGCCTGTCGTCTCGCCCGAGCAGCCAAGCTTGACCAGCCGCAGTTCCCGGTCCCGCCGGTGCAGCACGGCGTAGAGCCGGTTCGGGTAGCCGTCGCTCGTCGGAAGGCTGGCACCGTCGGCGTCGGGCTGAACGCCGACGGACAGCGAGTCGCCGAGCGCGAGGTAGTAGCGCGGGCTCATGACCGGTCGGGCGGCGCTCGCAGCCGACTTGCTGGCACTGGCTGGTCGGCTGGCACCGCTAGAGCAACCTGCGACGGCCAGTACCAGTGCGCATGCCGCGGCACAAACCACGGGAACGCGCGGGCACCGCATGATGTCAGTCTTGCCCAGCCTCCTGGGTGGTCGTGACAGCGAACGCGGCACCCGGCTCGCTGGTCTCGCGCGGCCCGGCAGCGTCGAAGGGAGCGAGCAAGACTCGCAGCAGCCGCGCCAGCTGGCCTTGCTGGCTCGCCTCCAGGCCGCTGAGCAGGCCCCGCTCGCGCTGGAGCAGGTCAACGAACGCGGCGTCGACCGTGCGTACCCCGCGGGCCGTCAGACGCACGAGCACCCCGCGCTTGTCCTGCAGATCCGGGTGGCGACTGACCAGGCCACCGGCTGCGAGCCGGTCGATCCGGTTGGTCATGGTGCCCGAGGTGACCAATGTCGCGCGGAGCAGGGCGCCCGGGCTGAGCTGGTAGGGAGGCCCCTGGCGGCGCAGCGCCGACAGTACGTCAAACTCCCAGGTTTCCAGGCCGTGCGCCGCGAAGGCCGCCCGCCTCGCCCGGTCCAGGTGCCGCGCCAGCCGCGACACCCGGCTCAGCACTTGCAACGGCGCCACGTCCAGGTCTGGGCGCTCTCGCAGCCAGCCGTCGACGATGTCGTCGACTTCGTCTCGGCGGCTGCTCGGCCTGTCGCGGGTGCCGTCGCGTGCCATGCCAGCGATCATATCTCTTGACATCAAGACTTTCGCCGGAGTAGACATGGGCTAATTATCTTGATATCGAGAGAATTGAGTACGACATGTGGGACCCGGCACAGTACCTGAACTTCGCCGACGAACGGGGTCGGCCGTTCTACGACTTGGTGGGCCGCATCGCGGCATCGGATCCGCGGCATGTGGTCGATCTCGGCTGCGGCCCTGGTCAGCTGACCGCATCGCTGGCGCGGCGGTGGCCGGCCGCGGACGTGCTCGGCATCGACTCCTCGGCCGAGATGATCGCGGCTGCTCAGCAACTAGCCACGCAGGCGTCGGCTCCGCCGGATGCGGGGCGCGGGACGGGCGGTCGGCTGCGTTTCGTGCTGCGCGACGTCCGCGACTGGCGGCCCGGCCATCCGGTCGATGTCATCGTGTCCAACGCGGTGCTGCAGTGGGTGCCCGGCCACACGGATCTGCTGCCCTTGTGGGCCGCCAGTCTCGCGCCCGATGGCTGGCTGGCGTTCCAGGTTCCGGGCAACTTCGATCAGCCGAGTCACGTGGTCCTGCGTGACCTCATCGAGTCGCCGAGGTGGCGCCCGCTGCTAGCCGACGTCGAGCTGAACCGGCAAGCCGAGAACCCAGCCCGGTACGTCGATCTGCTGGCCCGGCTCGGGCTGACGGTAGACGCATGGGAGACCACGTACCTGCACGTCCTGCGTGGCGACGACCCGGTGACGCAGTGGTACAAGGGCACCGGACTCCGACCCGTCCTCGCCGCTCTTGAGCCCGACGCAGCGGATGAGTTCACCGCCGAGTACTCGGCCCGCGTGCGTGTTGCTTACCCGCTCGAGCCCTACGGGACCGTGCTGCCCTTCCGCCGCGTGTTCGTCGTCGCGCACAAGCGCTGAGGCCGCCGCGCCGTTCTAACGAAACTGCTCGCCGCTATGCCTAGGTAGAGTGAGGCGCGGTGCCGGTCCCGGGTCGTCTAGTGGCAGGACTTCCGGTTTTGGTCCGGACAACCGAGGTTCGAATCCTCGCCCGGGAGCTCGTAGTGGCTCGAAGCCGTGCCCAGTGTCGTCGCGTTCGGCGCCCGCATATGACCGTATGTGATATGCTCATATTATGGCTCAGGTTGACAGACTGTCCGTGACCATGCCGCCCGACATTGGCGAGGCGGTCCGAGCTGCTGCAGCTCGTGAGGGCACCAGCGTGTCGACGTGGCTGACTAGTGCGGCCGAGGACAGGCTACGCAACGAGCTGCTCGGCGTGGCGCTCGATGCGTGGGAGTCAGAGGACGGTCGGTTTACCGAGGCGGAGCTCGCGGCGGCGGAAGCTGCTCTGAGCGGGGGCCAGCCGTCGAGTGCGGCGTGAAAGCCATCCTAGACGCCGGAGCGCTCATCGCCATCGACAGGCGCGATCGGGCCATCGGAGCGCGGCTGCGCGTGCTACAACGCGACGGTACCCCGTTGCGGACTAGCGCCGCGGCGGTAGCACAGGCCTGGCGCAACGGGCAGCGCCAGGCGAACCTGGCCCGGGTGCTGGCTGGCATGGGCGTGGAGCCGCTGCGAAGAGATGACGGCAAGCGAGTCGGCGAGCTGCTCTGCCAGGCAGGCTCAGCCGATGTTGTAGACGGGCACGTAGCACTCTTGGTTGCGACCGGCGACCTGATCTTGACCAACGATCCTGCCGACATTCGGGCTCTGTTGCGGACTAGGGCAGTGAGCGCGTCGGTACAGCAGGTATAACGTCGTCGCCTTCGCCCGGATGGAGGTCGAACCAGCCGCCGAGGCTCTGCCCATCCCCCGATACCGAGACCTACGACCCGGCCTTCTTCTGGTCACGCACGCGCTGCCTGGCCTCGGCCGATATCTGGGGCTTCGGATCGAGGTTGGATAGCCCGTTCCAGGCCAGGTTGACGAGGTGCGCGGCCATCTCCTCGAGCTTGGGCTTACGCGCGTCCAGCCACCACTGGCCAGCGGAGGCGACCATGCCGACGAGCATCTGCCCGTAGACGGGCGCCAGGTTCGGGTCGTAGCCCCGGGCTTTGAGTACGTCGCCGAGTATGTACTCGACCTGGCTGGCGATGTCGCTGATCAGGCTGGCGAAG
>JASHSO010000068.1 GCA_030038715.1 Streptosporangiaceae bacterium | reverse complement strand
CGTCCGGGTGCCGGCGGGCCTGGACCTCGGCCGGACCGCGCACCGGGAAGTCGCCGTCGCGATCCTGGCCGAGCTTGTCCAGCTGCGCGCGTCCGGCGCGCTGACCTCGGCGCACGCCGCCGTATCCCGGCGGGGTGCTGGGCGACCACGGAAGGGCAAGGCCGGAGGGCAGCGAGCCGCTGCCGCGGCAGAGAGCCAACCCGAGCCGACGCTAAGAGCCGAGCCGACGCTAGACCCCGAGCCGACGCTAGACCCTGTCTGCGGCATGGCAGTCTCCGTCGGATCGGGCAGCTACCCGCTTGAGCTAGACGGTGTCACGTACTACTTCTGCTCCGTCGGCTGCCGCCGGGAGTTCGAACGCAGCCCCGCGGCCTTCCTGGAGAGAGAGTCCCGATGCTGATCAAGAACGATTTCGAGGTCGCCGAGCCGGTCGAGAAGGTGTGGCAGTTCTTTGCCAACATTCCCCAGGTGGCATCGTGCCTGCCCGGAGCCGAGCTGACCGAGGATCTGGGTGACGACAAGTACAAGGGCAGAGTCGCGGTGCGAATGGGCCCGGTGCGGCTGCAGTTCGCTGGCACCGCTGAGATCACCGAGCGAAACGAGGCCGCCAAGCGAGTCGTGGTGCACGCGGCCGGCGCCGAGGAGAAGGGCCGGGGCCAGGCAAGCATGGTCATCACCGCCGCGCTCGCCCGGGCTGGGAACGGCACCAAGGTCGATGTTACTCAGGACTTGCAGCTAGCCGGCGCGGCCGCGCAGTACGGGCGCGGCATGATCTCTGACGTGACGTCCGTGCTGATGCGCGACTTCGCCGCCAACATGAAGGACCGCATCGGCCAGCTCGACAGGGGCGAGTCCGCAGAGCAGGTTGCTGCGGTCTCCGCTAGCCCGGCTGGCGGATTCACGATCGGGTTGCGGGCGGCCTGGATGGCCCTCACCCGGGTGTTCCGCCGCTTTTTCGCTCCCTACCAGCCCGAGAGCTGAGGAGGACATCAACATGGTGTTGTGGTGGATCGGCAACATCGTCCTGCTAGTGATCATCTTGCCGGTCGTCATATACCTGCTGAACCGCGTCCTCGCCGCGCTGGAGCGGATCCGGCATGCCACTGACGACATCCTCAGCGGTGGCGTTGCGCTGATCGGCGAGCTGAACGGCGTGCCCAACGCGCTCGCCGTGACAGACACCACCGTGCAGGAAATCTCCGTCGGGGCGGTCCGGTATGCCGGATCCGTCGCTAAGCTCCTCGGCTGACCGGGAAAGGAACGGATGCTATGCCAGCAGCCGCGTGGTTCACACTGATCGTTTCCGCGGTGATCATCGCGATCACAGCGGTTGGCCTGCTACGAGTGATCTTCCACCTCAGGGCGATACGCTCGACGCTCGTCTCCACCACCGGCGGTGTCCAGGCTGTCGCGCAGCTCACCAGCACTGTTCCGGAGCGTCTGACCTCGGTCAACGCGAGCCTGAAGCCCGTCAGGGACTTCTGCGAGACGGTGTGAGCGGCGATGACAACCGTCTATCTCGCGGCTGCCGGAGGCCCCAGTAACTTCGGCTGGATCCTGGGTTGGGTGATCGGCATCGTGGTGGTACTTGCCGTGGTCGCCCTCGTCGTTCCGATCCTGCTGCTCGCGCGCTCGATTGGCAACGAGGCACCTAAGATCAACGGTGCACTTACCGAGGCGGTGCGTAACACCGCCCCACTTGCCGCGCTCCGCACGACGATCGAGCACGCCACAATCATCATCGGCGGGCTGCAACGCGGCCGGGCCAGGCTGGGAGGTTAGCGATGCACGTGCTGGCTATGTCATCCTCCGAGCACACACGGTGGACTATCGCTCTCATCATCGGCCTGGTCGTGCTGATCGCTGTGGCATCCCTGTTGACCCTGCTCATCTACCTCGTGAAGATCATTGACCACAGGGTCGTCGACGTGCGGGACACGCTGAAGGCCGCCGCGGCCAACACCGCGGACACCGTGCTGATCCCGCAGGTCGCTGGCGGAGTTGAGGCCGTACTCGCGGAAGGCCTCAAGCACCACCTGTTCCTCGGCCGCGTGCTCGGAAAGGTGAAGTCATGACCACGCTTGTCGTCCTGACGGTCCTCGAGATCGTCGTACTCGTCGCGGCCCTGGCCTTCTACCTGTTCTGGGTTGGCAGCCTGCTGCAGAGGATCGCCGGGAACCTGGAGGAGTGCGCCGAACTCGTGCGGACCATCGTCGGCCATGCCAAGCTGATCGGCCCGGGAGTCGAGCACATCAACCAGACCGGCGGCGTTGTCGCCGGTGCTCTGCCGCTGTTGTACGGCATGGCTGAGGAGATCGTGTCCGACGTCACGCCGCGTCCGGAGCAGCCTGAGACACCCGAGCCAGCTCGCCCCGCGTCGGGTTCGCGGCGTTCGCGGCTACAGGATGCCGTGGGCTACGCCCCTCAGCGCTGACTAGCTTGGTTTGCTCGCCTCGATCGCTGGCCTGCTGGCGGAGGCAGCTTGCCGCGCGTAACAGGACGCCGCTTACCGAGCGGCGTCCGGGTGGCGGTCGCCATCTCACTGTCATCGCCGCTCGCGAGCGGCCAGTAAGAAGTCATCTGATCAATCCGGTTGCGGCGTCGCCCAACGGGTCAAGGCCGTCCACCGCTTGACGCTGAGCATCTCGGCCTCCGACGAGTGCCTGGCAGCGCGGTCCGCGCACAGCCTCGATATTATATTCGATAATGTTGAGCCGCTGTCAGATGCCTCCGATAGTATGGTCGTAGAACAGTTGGGCTTAGCGCATAGGCCAGGGCTGGCGATGAGAGGTGGACCGGGTGACAGAGCAAGAGGACGACAGCGGCGAGGAGGTCGGCACAAGCTCCGCGTCCGCTAGGCCCGCGGTAACGCCGCCCGCCACCACGCCGCCCGCCACCACGCCGCCCGCGCCAACGCAGGCCGCCACCGCACCGCCCGCCGGAGTCGCACTCCCCGCCCACGACCAGCAGG
>JASHSO010000067.1 GCA_030038715.1 Streptosporangiaceae bacterium | reverse complement strand
GCTCCCTGGGCAGCCGTCCGAGGTCGAAGCTGCGGCTGCCCATAAAGTGGCCGTGACAGTCCCACATTCCCGGCATGACGACCGCGGCCTTGCGGGTGCCCGCGCCCGGACTGTCGGGAGCGTCGGCCGCCGCACCGGAGTAGGTGATCGTCGGCCCGTCCGCTAGGACGACCGCGTTCCTGACAGGCTCCGCGCCGCCGGGAATGAGCAGGTCGGCCTCTATCCTTTCCATTCGCTCCTCCGAGTCAGTGGTATGAGTTGGTGACGCTCGTGAGGTGGTTAGCGGATTGAGTTGCTTATAGTCGCGACGTAGTCACGCCTGTGCGTAGGTCGCGCCTGTGAGTCGGTTAGCGCCGTCAGTTGGTTCGAGGGTTAAAGCTGACAGTTGGCACCTCGAGGTACGGCCGTTGACTTTGCTCTCCGTGTTGCGACGCTGAGTTAGCCAGAGCCAACCGGAAGGCTGCCTATTGCGCATGCGTCCCGGTCCCGAGCGCGGCGTTATTCGCCATTTCGGCTCGCCGCGGCTGCCGGTCAAGGGAGCGCGGTCCGGTACCGGGGCTGGGATGCGAGGAAGGGCCACGATCGCCGGCCAGGCAGCGGATCGCCTAGCCCGCGGTTGCCAGACGACTGCGGAACGGCTTGTGGTCACGATGCCCAGCCGAACCGAGTTCGCCGCCAATTCCAGCCCGGGCGACCAGGCGGATAATGGCCGCGTTGGCCTGGGCCCAGGACGATTTTCCAGTCGCATCCGATTGCGGACCTCCGAATGCCATCAGTAATGCGCTATACAGGTCTCAGCACGAGGGAGCGAGATGCAGCCACCGGAGAAATCAGCGGCCCAGGCTCGCGGCCAATCCGCCGCGAACACGGCTGCCCGCATCTGGCGGTCCTTCGTGACGGCTTCGCTGCCCGTGAAGGTGCTGCAGCTTGGCGCGGCGCTCCTCGTGTTGATGATAGTGGCCGTCGTGGTTCACCTCGGGGTCGTACTGGCATTCGTCTACCTGCCCTTGCTGCTCGGCTACGGGATCTTCTGCACCTGGACTAGCAGGCGCACTGTGCTTGCCTCCGGGGCCGTGGCCCTGGCAGGCATCGCGCTTGTCTACGTCGCAGCGCAGGACCGGCATCCCGCCCAGCCCTGGTACGCGCTGTTCCTCCTGCTGCCGGTCGCGGTCGCGGCTTTCGCGCATGCCGGACAGCTCGGCCGTTCGCGCGTGCCTTGCAGGACAGTTGCCTGGTCGCTCGGCTGGGCTCTGCCCGTTGGCGTCGCAGCACTGTGGCTGCCGCGCGGCGTTCCGTACCTAGCGCCGGTTGCAGCCTGGCTGGTCGCCTTCGTGGTTATCGGCTGGCGGACGGCCAAGGCCCTGCAGGAGACCAAAGAGCACGACCGTGCGGCGCTTGCCGTCGGCGCGCTGGCGGCGCCTTATGCCTCCTCGCCGGTCTCACCGCCGGTCGGTCAGGGCGGCCAGGACAGGCAGGGCGGCCAGCTCGCGGCCGATGGCCAGGGTTCGGGGAAAATCGCGCCCGAGGGCCAGGAGGGCCAGCCGAAAGGCCCGGTCCGCGCCGCGCAGGCCACGGACGGTCCGCGCAGCCCGGGCTCACACACCCAGGGCCAGCGTCGCCGCGGGCAGACCCAGGCGCGGCCTAAGCCCGCGCCGGAGTGGCAGCACATCACCATCGACGCAGCCATGGCCGAGCTGAACGCGATGATAGGCCTGGCCCCCGTCAAGGACCAGGTCCGCTCGATCACGGCGTCAGTAGAGGCAGCCCGGCGTCGTGCGATCGCCGGGCACAGCACCGAGAAGCCGATGCAGCACTTCGTCTTCCTTGGCCCGCCCGGCACCGGCAAGACGGCCGTGGCCCGGATCATCGCGAAGATCTTCTATGCCTTCGGCCTGCTCGACACTCCGTCCGTCGTCGAGGCGCAGCGCGCCGACCTGGTAGGGGAGTACCTGGGCGCCACAGCGATCAAGACCAACGAGCTCGTCGACTCGGCGCTGGGCAGCGTGCTGTTCATCGACGAGGCCTACAGCCTTGTCAACGAGAGCGACGGGCAGGGCGACAGGTTCGGCAACGAGGCCGTGCAGGCTCTGCTGAAACGCGCCGAGGACGACCGTGAGAGCCTCATCATCGTCCTGGCCGGTTACGAGCGGCAGATGGAGGGGTTCCTCTCCTCCAATCCCGGGCTGAACTCGCGCTTCGGCATCCGGGTCAAGTTCGGCGGCTACTCCCCGGCCGAGCTGTTCGACCTCGCCGACGCCACGCTCGCCGGGAAGGGCGAGCTGCTCGACCCCGACGCGCGCCCGGTGCTGCGCAGGATCTTCGATGAAATCGGCCGCCGCCAGCTCGCTGACGAGCTGGGCAACGGTCGTTTCGTCCGCAGCCTGGTCGCCAAGGCCGGGCAGCGCCGCGACGTTCGGGTGATGGCCGGGCCGGGCGAGCCTACCCCGGCCGCGCTAGTCACGCTGCACGGCGAGGACGTGGAACTGGCCTACACGGAGCTGACAGCGCGCTTCCGCGGTTACAGCGAGACACCCACGGTCGAGGACGCGCTGGCTGAACTCGACGCCCTCGTCGGGCTTGAGCCTGTCAAGCGCCAGGTGCACGAGATCGTCGCGCAACTGCGGGTGGCAAGACTCCGGGACCGGCAGGGCCTGACCAGTCAGCCGCCGTCCAGGCACTTCGTGTTCACCGGCCCGCCGGGGACAGGCAAGACGACGGTGGCCAGGATCCTCGGGCGGATCTTCGCGGCGCTAGGCCTGCTGGTGCGGCCCGAGGTCATCGAGGCGCACCGGGCCGACCTGGTCGGCGAGCACCTCGGCTCGACCGCGATCAAGACCAACAAGCTGATCGACTCGGCGCTGGGCGGAGTGCTGTTCATCGACGAGGCGTACGCGCTGCACAACGAGGCCTACTCGGGCGGTGACGCGTTCGGCTCCGAGGCAGTGGCCACCCTGCTGAAGCGGGCCGAGGACGACAGGGAACGACTTGTCGTCGTGCTGGCCGGCTACACCGGCGACATGGACAGGCTGCTGCGCAGCAACCCGGGCCTGGCCTCGCGGTTCGCCACCCGGATCGTCTTCCCGAGCTACGACCCCGCCCAGCTTGCGCAGATCGCGCAGGTCGTAGCCGCCCGGGCCGGCGACTCCTTCGACCCCGACGCGCTGCCGGTGCTCGACTCGATATTCGGCCAGGCATGCGAAGACGGCAGAATCGACGTGCTCGGCAATGGCAGGTTCGCCCGTTCGCTGTACGAGCGGGCATGCGCATCCAGGGACGTACGGGTCGCCAAGCAGGGCGAAGATGCCACGGCAGCCGACCTGACCACGGTGACGGCAGCCGACCTGCTGACCGCTTACCGGGAGTTGGCCGACTAAGCGAGCCGCCTCACCGGCGGACCGCGAACCTGACCCGCTGGCCCGGCCTGAGCTGGGCGGCAAGCCCGATGTCGGCCGAGCGGACGACCGCGATGACCGGGTAACCGCCCGTCGTCGGGTGGTCGGCCAGCAGCAGGATCGGCTGCCCGTCGCTGGTGACTTGCAGGGACCCGGTGGCCGTGCCCTCGCTCCGCAGTTCGGCCGGACGAGAGCGGCGCAGCGGCGGCCCGGTCAGCCGCAGCCCGGTGCGGTTGCTGGCCGCCGTGACCTGGTAGCTGCCACTGGTCAGCGCGGCCAAGGCGGCGGGGGTGAACCAGTCGTCCCGCGGGCCGGCGATCACCGTTAGCTCAACTTCGGCGGCCGGGGCGGGCAGCGCAGGCAGGCCTGGGCGCGGCCGTGCGGCCGACAGCTTGTGAGAGCGGGAACGGGGTTGCCCCAGCCGCAGGACGTCTCCGCTGCGCAGCGGGCCCGGGCCGATCCCGGACAGCAGGTCCGACGACCGGCTGCCCAGCACACGCGGCGCGTCCACGCCGCCGCCGATGGCGAGGTAACTACGCAGGCCGGCGGTCGGGGCGCCGAGTCGCAGCGTGGCGCCGGCCGGCACGGCGAACGCTGTGCCGGCGTCTGGCTGGCTAAGGTGACCGTCGGCCGCCGTGACCCGGATCGGAACCGGCGCGCCAGCCAGCGCCGCCACCGCTTCGGTCTGCCACCGCAGCACCAGTCGGCCAAGCGTGACCTCGAGCGCCGCAGCGCCCGGCTCGTTGCCCACGAGCTCGTTAGCCAGTAGCAGGCTGCCGGGATCGGCCGCGCCGCTGCGGGGTACGCCCAGGTGAGCCAGGCCGGGCCTGCCGAGGTCCTGGATCGTGGTGAGCGGGCCTGGCTGGAGCACCGCGACCTTGCGGGCCGGGATCGACGAGGCGCGGGCGGCGGGGGGCGTGGACTGAGCGCCCGGCCGGCCCGACGGGCCGGGCCCACCGGCCGGCAGTTCCGCGACAGCGCGGAACCGGACCGCCATCCCCGGCGCCAGAGCCGCTGGCGGGTGGTGCCCGGCGTCCCACAAGACCGCGTTGGTCCGCCCTAGCAGTCGCCACCCGCCGGGCGAGTTCGCCGGGTAGACCGCGGCGTAGCCGCCGGCGATCGCCACCGACCCCGCCGGGACCGACAATCGCGGGGTGGCCAGCCGCGGCACGCTAGCCAGCACTGGATCCAGCCCGGTCAGGTACCCGAAGCCGGGGGAGAACCCCAGCCACCCGACTCGGTAGCGCCCGGCCTGGTGCCGTTCGATCACCTCGGGCACGCCGAGCCCGGTGAGGGCGGCCACGTCGGCGAGGTCGGGCCCGTCGTAGCAGACGTCGATCTCGGTAACGGCGTCCGGCCCCACGGCCCCGCCCGGCCCGGATTCCGCCGTGGGCACGAGCGCCGCCAGCCGCCCGCCGAGGTCCGCGGTGCTCCAACTACCCGGCTCGAAGCTGACCAGCACCGTGGCTGCGCCGGGTACCACGTCGGTCACGCCCGGCAGCCCGGCTGTCCAGATGGCCGTCGCCAGCGCCGCCGCGACGGCCGGGCCGGCTTCGCCGGCCCGGCCGCGATGACCCTGCACGTCGAGCAGCAGCGCCGCATCACCTGCTGGCCGCACGCCAGCCACCAGCGCGGTACCGGTCACGCGAACGGCGCCAGCGTGACGCCGCTGCGCTCCAGGGCGGACCGGATCGCGCTGGCCAGTGTGACGGCCCCTGGCGTGTCACCGTGCACGCAGACCGATTGCGGGCTGATGTTCAGTTCCCGGCCGGACACCGTGCGGACGGACGACCCCGTTACCATCCCGATGGCCCGAGTGGCGACGACCGCAGGATCGGTGAGCACGGCACCTGGCTGCCCGCGCCGCACCAGCGACCCGTCGTCGTTGTAGGCGCGGTCGGCAAAAGCCTCGGTGACCACGGGTAGCCCGGCCTCCGCCGCGGCCCGGGCGGTCGCCGAGCCGGGCAGCGTGAGCACCGGCAGCGTGGCGTCGTAAGCGCGGACGGCCGCGACGACGGCTCCGGCCTGCTCCGGGTCCCGGGCGGCCCGGTTGTACAGCGCACCGTGCGGCTTGACGTAGCCGACCCGGCCACCCTCGGCTCTCGCCACGCCGTCGAGCGCCGCGATCTGGTAGAGCAGCTCGGCGGCGAGTTCGTCCGGCGGTACCGTCATCTCCCGCCGGCCGAAGCCCGCCAGGTCGTGGTAGGAGACCTGAGCGCCGATGGTGACGGCGCGGGCGACAGCGCTGGCACAGGTGCGCCGGATCGTCAGCGGGTCACCAGCGTGGAAGCCGCAGGCCACGTTCGCGCTGGTGACGATCGCCAGTAGGGCCTCGTCGTCGCCGAGCCGCCAGGCGCCGTAGCTCTCGCCAAGGTCGGCATTGAGGTCCACGACGCGCTGGCCCGTCATCCCGGCGTTGTCCTCATCCGGCTTCGTCGGGAGGCAGGTCCGCCAGGGCCGCGGCGATGTCGGCCTCGCCCGGGCCTGCCGCGCCGATCGCGCTGATCAGCTCGTGCAACACGGCATGCCGGTCTTCGCCCAGGTCAAGCAGGCGCTGCGCGGCCTCCCAAAGTTCGGGCGGGTCACCGCGCCAGAGCCGGTCGGCTATCGCAACGTGCTCGTCCAGGTGGCCTGGGTCTGCCCGGCCGTGCGTGGTGTCGTCGTGGTCGGCCGCGAGCAAGATCCTGCGATCGGCGGGCCGCGCCGGGTCCAGGGTTGCCAGGTTGACGCCCTGGTACCTGCCCCGCAGCAGCGGGAAGGCGAAGACCCGGCGGGCCAGCGCCTCGAGGTCGCCATCCGGCAGCAGCCGACTGACTGTCTCCCACTCCAGGCCGAACGATGCCGGGTCACGATAAATGGTGGGGAACGTCCGCATCGAGTCGATGACCGCGTCCAGCGTGGCCGCGATCGCCCGCTCATCCATGCCGGACCTAGCACCAGCCCAGCGAACCCAGGCCAGCAGCACGTGCGGCATGGCCTCCTGCTCGGCGCGGGACAGCATCACCTTGCGGGGCAGCCAGTCGAGCAGGAACCGCTCGGCCTTGGCCGGACTGACCCGTAGCGGCCTGCCGAAGTCGCGCTCGCAGCCGTAATTGACGATGTGATCGGCGCACCTGCTAGCCGCCTCCCGGTCCGACAGGTCTTCGGCATCGTCGGAGGCGAGGAACTGGGCGGCCAGCATGGCCCGGCGGTCCTTGCGCCAGCCTGGCCGACGAGTCGCAGCGCTGACTGCGGGTGCCGTCGGAGTCGTCCCGAGGCTCTGGACCCCGGTCGCCAGTACCGGCGGCAGCGTCCGCACCCTGGCCCTGATGAAGGCGTGGTAGGAGGGGAACGAGGCGCTCACCGGCGGGTCTGTCGCCTCTTCGGTCGCGGCCAGGGCCGTGGCGAGGATCTTTCGCGCCAGCGGCGGGTCGATCTGCAGGAAGGTCGCGCCGGCCTGGCTGCCCTCACGGCAGTAATCAAGCAGCTTGCCCACCTGGGAGGTGACCCAGCCGTCGCGGGCAAGCCCGCCGGAGTTGTAGTCCACCACGACGACGAGGGCATGCTGCTCCTGCCCTGCGTAGGTGAAGGCGCAGACCACCTCGTCGCGGTCCCCGTAGGCGTCGGAGTTGACGTAGCACTCGGTGGCAGCCACGGCACCGACGTGTTCCGCCCAGGAGGGCCGCGCGACGCCGCGATCCATCAGCTCGAGCGCCGCCTGCTCGGCCTGAACCGCCTGCCGGGGCGTGCCCAGGCAGGCGATGCCCGACAGCAGCGCGAGCGCAGCCGGGCTGCCCTGCTGTGCGGCGTAACGGACCAGGCCCTCGCCGACCAGTTCCTCGATGTCGGCTCGGCGCCGGGCGCCTCGCGCCCGGCGCCCGGCCTGCTGGCCCCACCACGTGCCGAGCAATTCGCTGACCATGAGCTCGGCGTCCAACGGGCTGCGGACCGCTAGCAGCTCCCTGGCAGCGCGCAGCATTTCGGCGAACAACGCGTTGGGCGGCGGGCTAGCCGATTGCTGCGACCCGCTCCGGCGGCGTGGCGGCGAGCCTGCGGGGCGGTGCTTGCCGCCGTCGGCCGGACGGTGTTCGGCGCTGCTGGCTGGGCCGTGCTGGCCCCTGTCGCCCGCTGGCTCACGTCGTCGGCTTTCGGGGCTCACGGTTCTAGCTTGGCAGATCGAGCCCACCGGTCGGGCCATCGCCGGGCATGGCGCGCCGTCCTTTTCTCGGCATCCGAACCAGTTCGCGGAGTATCGCAAAGCAGAGAAGCCTATTGCTTCTGTCCGTCTATCCTGCGAACGGCCCATTAGTCCGGTAGCGTCCTACTGGGCATGTCTGGCGCCAGGCCGCCCTGGACTGCGCCCATGTCGCCCGTGGCCGCCGGGTCGGCGGCTTCGGTGGCCGAGGCGCCGGACGCACCGAAGTACATAAGTAATATTCGAGTCGTAAGGTACGTTAGGCCTTAAATCGTAAACTCGTGTGGCTTGTCGACCGGGCGGCGGCACGCGGCCCCAGAGTGCGAGAAGGACGGCGGTTCGGAATGCGTGCAGTACGGGCAGCGATGCGTCGAGCCGACGGGCCGAGCGGCAGGCGCGGTCCCGGCACTGGCAATCCCGCCCTGCGCGGCCGGGCCACTCTGGCCGTGTGCGCGGCCGCGGGGCTCGCCGCGTTGCTGGCGGCATGCGGGCCGGCTTCGGGTGCCGCGACCGGCGGGTCGGCACCCGGCACCGGGAATGGCAGCACGGTCACCTATGCCGAGCAGCCTGGCGGGATACCCGGCTACCCGTTCCCCTTCATCGGCGCGACCCTGAACAACAACGCCGCCGTCACGATGTCGCAGTGGGACAGCATCTACAACCTGAACTACTTCCAGTACCTGATGTACCGGCCGCTGTACTGGTTCGGCACCGGCGTGGAGCCCTACGCCAACAAGAAGCTCAGCCTGGCTTACCCGCCCATCTTCTCGGGGCACAAGGTCACGATCAGGATGAAGTCGAACTACAAGTGGTCCAACGGCCAGCCTGTGGACGCACAGGATGTCGTCTTCTGGATGAACATGATGAAGGAGCAGGGGCCGAACGACGTCGACTACAGCACGACCGGCCTGCCCGGTGACGTGACCAACGTCAAGGCGGCCAGCAAGTACGTGGTGACGATGGACATCACCTCGCCGCAGTTCTCGCAGTCCTGGTTCGCCAACAACGAGCTAAGCGAGATTACGCCCATGCCGCTGGCCTGGGACAGGACGGCCGCGGGCCCGAGCAACTGCGCAACCGTGGTGGCGAGCTGTGGAGCGGTGTTCGACTACCTGAGCACGCAGGCGCTGAAGAATCCCAGCACGTTCGCCACTTCGCCACTGTGGAGCATCGTCGACGGCCCCTGGAAGCTGCAGAGCATGGACAGCCAGGGCGGGGCCACCCTGGTGTTCAACAAGGACTACTCGGGCCCGGTGGCTGCCA
Organism: Streptosporangiaceae bacterium; assembly: GCA_030038715.1. Lineage (GTDB taxonomy): Bacteria > Actinomycetota > Actinomycetes > Streptosporangiales > Streptosporangiaceae > JAJYUU01. Next base: position 729 of record JASHSO010000067.1, on the reverse strand, counting down.
ACCACATCACCAAGTTCATCGAGCTGCCGTACACGTCCGAGCAGGCCGAGTACAACGTGCTGCAGGATCCGACTGGCGGCCAGGCCATCGACGTGGGCTACCTGCCCACCGTGGATGCTCCGGTGCCGCCGCCCGGTTCCAGCGTGGGCGCGAACGCTTCGTCGCTGCCTGGCTACAGCCTCGACGCCGACTACGCGTGGTCGATCAACTATTTCCCGTACAACTTCGGCAATACCACCGGCCAGGGAGCCATCTTCGACCAGCTCTACTTCCGCGAGGCGTTCCAGTCCCTGGTCGACCAGGAAGGCGTCATCGCCGGCCCGCTGCACGGATACGGCAAGCCGACCATCGGCCCGGTCGGCAATTACCCGGTGACCAAGTACCTGTCTCCGCAGCTTGAGGCCAAGGGCGACCAGTGGACGCTCAACCTCAGCAAGGCCAAGACGCTGCTGAGTTCCAACGGCTGGTCGGTCGTCCCGAACGGGACTGATACCTGCACCAAGCCGGGTATCGCCGTCGGTGACTGCGGGGCGAAGATTCCGGCAGGAGCCAAGCTGAGCTTCAGCATGATCTATCCGACTGGCATCGACTGGATGCAGTCCGCGGTGCGCGAGCTGGTCTCCAACGCATCCCTGGTCGGCATCCAGATCAGCGCGACCGCTGAGTCCTTCAACCAGGTAACTGGGACCGCGTTCAACCCCGGCAACCACAGCTGGCAGCTAGCCGAGT
>JASHSO010000008.1 GCA_030038715.1 Streptosporangiaceae bacterium | reverse complement strand
CGGCTGCACCCGGCCAATTCAACGAAGCCGCTGCCGGAGCCAGTTACCCGGGCGTCACTTTCCGCGGCAGCGTGGCAAGCCAAGCCACGAGCTTCACCGACGTCACCGCGACCATCGGCGGAGTCACGGGCGGATTTGCAACCTGGAAGGCAGCGGTAGTCAGCAGCTCGAACACCGGCAAGCTTCCTATCTTGCTTACCGCCTTGCCGCTCGACCCGACTACCGGGCGAGCAGCGTCCTCGTTCGCCATCCTGAGCGCGACGCCCAAGCCGTGAGGACCTGCCTGCCTCGTGAAACCCTGAGGGCGTAGCGTTCGGTAGGAACCACACGACCAAGGTCGGGGCCCGCAGTGGGGAGCGCGGCTACAACCGTGAACAGCGCGAGCAGGACATACTGAGCGCTGCCGTGGGCTTCGGCTGGCCCGCCTGATCTGGGCTAAACACGGTCACGAGGGGGTATTGACCATGGCCGAGCCGAACGCTCCGGGCAACGCGCCCGCCGCCGGGCCGAGGCCTGACAGCCCGGCAGTTCCAGAACAGCGTGAGTCGCGGGGTGCGCAGGTCCCGGCGCAGCGGGAGGCCGCCGGCGGCTCCAGCACCGCCGTAACGGCCGCAGCACCGGAGACCACGCAGGCGCAGTGGCGCGACACGCTCCAGCGCACGGGAAAGAAGTTCGTCAGCGACCGCTGCACCATGACCGCGGGGAGCCTGGCCTACCACTGGTTCCTGGCCCTGTTCCCGGCGCTGATCGCCCTGCTCGGGCTGACCAGCCTGCTCCGATTCGGAACGGGCACCGTCCATCACCTCGTCAACGGCCTGGACAAGGCACTGCCGCCGGGGGCGTCTACGGTCTTCACCCAGGCGATCCACACCGCGAGCCACAGGTCGGACGCAAGCTCGATCACGGCTCTGGTGATCGGCGTGGTTGTGGCGCTGTGGGGTGCCTCGGGCGGGATGGCCGCGTTGCAGACCGGGCTCGACGTGGCCTACGAGGTACCGGACCGCAAGTTCGTGGCGAAGCGGATGCGCACGATTCCGCTCATGCTGGTGACCGTCGTGCTAGGCGGCCTGGCTGCGGCGCTGATCGTGTTCGGCGCCTCGATCGGATCGGGCATCGAAGGTCACCTAGGGATCGCGGGCGGTGCGTTCATCGCCGCCTGGACTGCATTCCGGTGGGTGTTCACGATCGTGCTGATCACGGTGCTGTTCTCCTTCTTCGACTACTACGCGCCGAATCGGCCTACGCCGCACTGGCAGTGGGTGAGCGTCGGCGGCATCGTCAGCGCTGTGATCTTCCTGGTCGCGTCGCTCGGGTTCTCGTTCTTCGTCAGCCATTTCGGCTCCTACGGCAAGACGTACGGGGCGCTGGCGGGCGTGGTGATCCTGTTGCTCTGGCTGTACTTGGCGGGCCTCGCCGTGCTGATTGGCGCGGAGATCAACGCCCAGCGACAGCGCAGGGCACGACCTGCGCCCGGAGTGGTACCGCCGGCCGCCCATGTGCCCGCATAGGTCGGGCGGGTGGCGGGTGAGCGGGTGACCGCCGCATGAGGCCGGCTAGCGCGCCCTGGCGCGCTAGCCGGCACCCGGCACACTGGTGTGGTGCGACCTTCAGAGACACCGCTCGTCGTGCCGCCAGGAGTTCGCCGGGCCGTCGTTGCACGGCTGCGTGACGCAGGCTGCGTGTACGCCGAGGACGAGGCGCGGCTGCTGATCGCGGCTGCCCGGACCCGCTCGGAACTCGCCCAGATGGCTGGCAGGCGTGCACTGGGGCTGCCGCTGGAGCAGGTACTCGGCTGGGCGGAGTTCTGCGGCCTGCGGATCTCGGTGCGCCCGGGAGTCTTCGTTCCGCGGCGGCGCAGCGAGTTCCTCGTCGGGCAGGCACTGGCCGTGACGGCGCAGCGCAGCGCGGTGATCGTGGACCTGTGCTGCGGCACCGGGGCGATTGGGATCGCGATCGCCTGCGGCCTCGACCGCGCTGAGCTGCACGCGGCGGACATCGACTCGGCGGCAGTCGCGTGTGCCCGCGACAACGTCGCCGCCGTCGGCGGCCGGGCTTACCACGGCGATCTGTACGAGCCGCTGCCCTCGGCGCTGCACGGCCACGTCGACATCGTCGTTGCCAACGCGCCATATGTGCCGACCGGCGAGCTTGACCTGATGCCCAGCGAGGCGCGGCTGCATGAGCCCGTGGTCGCGCTGGATGGCGGACCGGACGGCCTCGACATCCAGCGCCGGATAGCGGCAGACGCATGGCGATGGCTTGCGCCCGGCGGCCACCTTTTGATCGAAACGAGCGAGCGCCAGTGCGCGCAGACATTCGACGCCGTCGCCGCCGGGGGGCTGACGTCGCGAGTGGCCAGTTCGGACGAGCTCAGCGCCACCGTGGTGATCGGCGCGCCCGGCCCGGTCACGCAAGGGCGGCGGCGCGCAGGCCGGCGAACTCCGCGGCCAGCCCGGCCGCCGACCAGTGCGCGTTGAGGCCGCTCGGGTTGGGCAGCACCCACACCCGAGCGCCGCCGACCTTCTCCTCCTGCGGTCCTACGGTTGCATGACGCTGACCGAAGGCGGTGCGGTAGGCGGTGACCCCGAGCACAGCTAGCCAGCGCGGTTGCAGCCGGGCGGCCAATCCGGCTAGCGCCTGGCCGCCGGCGAGCAGTTCGGCCTCGGTCAGCTCGTCGGCCCGCGCGGTCGCGCGCGCGACGACGTTCGTGATGCCGAGCCCGAGCGTGAGCAGTTCGAGCTGCTCGTCGGGGCGGAGCAGTCGCGGTGTGAACCCGGCGGCGTGCAGGGCAGGCCAGAACCTGTTACCGGGCCTAGCGAAGTGATGGCCGGTCGCCGCCGAGTACAGGCTGGGGTTGATGCCGCAGAACAGCACCCGCAGGCCGGGAGCCACCACGTCGGGAATGCTCAGCCCGGCTGCGGCCGCGAGCTCGGCGCGGGTGGGCCGGGCTGACGCCGTAACGGGAGTTCGGGCGGTAGGACCGCGGGGTGGACCCAGCACGTTCCCGTTCTTTCCTAGCATTCTCTAAACGAGCAGGGTGGCGCCAAACCCTAGCGCGGCAAGTGACCCTGCAAGCCAAAACAGCGACCAGAAGCCGCGCGGGATCCTGGTCATGTCGCGGAGGAGGCCTGCGTCGGCCGCGCCGCTCCCGCGCACCATGACCACGCGGACGCCCGACAGCAGCAGGAACCAGGCGATCGCGTAGCCGGCCATCACCTGGGCGCCGGCTGTCGCGTACCGAGCCACCAGGAACAGCGCGATGATCGCGGCGACCACGGTCACGAAGCCGAAGCTCTTGCGCAGCGGTACCAGCAGGGCAACGAGCCCGACCAGGGCAGCCCACACCACGGCGATGATGTGGCCGATGCCGACCAGTTCGGCGGCAAGGATACCGAACGCGCTCGGCCCGAGGTAGCCGACTACCGTGGCGACGATCGTGCCGGGAGGGCTGCCGGACTGCATCCGGGTCTGCCCATCAGCGGTGCGCGCAAAGGTAATGCCCGTGATCCGGCGGCCCATCGCCGAGCCCACCGTGGCGTGCGCTCCCTCGTGCGCCATGACCGTGACGTGCC
>JASHSO010000066.1 GCA_030038715.1 Streptosporangiaceae bacterium | reverse complement strand
CCCGCCGGCCAGCACCACGCCCGCGCACCCCGCTGCCGCGCGCCGCCACGCCCCGCCACTGCCCATGTCCCGCTCCTCATCCGGAAAACGGCGGCCAGAATGGCCAGAACACGCCAACCCCGTCTGCTTCTGCCATCGGGGGAAAGGCCTGTGCCGGTCAGCAGGCTAATACAACCGCACCCTCGGCGCATCGGTTTGAAGCGCCATTTTCCCGGAACTAGCCGCCTATACCGACGCACCGGAGTCCTATAGGGATGACGCCAGGCGTTCGGTCAGCCGGCCTGCGCCTCGCCGCTTGCCACGAGATCCGGGCTGCGCAAGCGCAAGCCGCACGCGGCCATGCGGCAGGCTGCTCCAGAGATAGCTCGCTGCTCCGCGGACAGTCGTGCAAGCCAAGCCTTTCGGCCTCCGGGCGACGCTCTCGCTTCGCGGTCCGGCGGGTCGCCTCTCGCCGCGCTGCCCGGTCGGCTTCCCTCTCCGCGCCCCGCCGCGTGCTTATCCGAGACCGTCGGGCACCCGGCGTACGCTGTCACCCACAACGCCCCGGAGGGAGGCACACTTGGCGCTGCGGATCGTCATCGGCATGGTCCTGACGGTGATCGCCGCCGCAGTCGCGGGCCACCGCCTGTGGTGGCTGTACCGGCTCGGCCGTAGCGGCCAGCCGGCCCCGGAGCGGATCGATGCGCTGCGCAGGCACCCCGGCCGGGGTGCGGAAACCCAGGTCACCGAGGTCATCGGACAGCGGAAGCTGCTCAAGTGGTCAGTCCCCGGCGCGGCGCATGCCTTCATCTTCTGGGGGTTCATCGTCCTGCTGCTGACGATCATCGAGGCTTACGGCGACCTGTTCAGCAAGCACTTCGCGATTCCCCTGATCGGGACCTGGGCCTGGGTCGGCTTCCTGGAGGACCTGTTCGCCGTGGCGGTTCTGGCCGGGATCAGCACGTTCGCCGTCATCAGACTGCGCTCCGATCCGAAACGGGAGGGACGCCTCTCGCGCTTCTTCGGCTCGCACACCGGCGCGGCGTGGCTCGTGCTGCTTGGCATCTTCCTGGTCATCGCGACGCTGCTGATCTACCGCGGGGCGCAGATCAACACTGGCGACTTCCCCTATCCGCATGGGGCATTCGCTTCCCAGATCGTCGGGCACTGGCTGCATCCGCTTGGCATGTCGGCCAACTCCGGCATCGAGACCGCGTTCATCCTCGCCCAGCTCGCCGTGATCCTGGCCTTCGGAATCTTCGTCACGTACTCCAAGCATCTGCACATTGCCGTGGCACCGATCAACGTGCTGTTCTCCCGACGTCCGAACGGCCTCGGCGCGCTGCAGCCGATGCGGTCGAACGGCAAGCTGCTTGACTTCGAGGAGGCGGACCCCGACACCGACGTCTTCGGCATCGGCAAGATCGAGGACCTGAGCTGGAAGGGCATGCTGGACCTGGCCACCTGCACGGAGTGCGGCAGGTGCCAATCGCAGTGCCCGGCCTGGGCCACCGGTAAGCCGCTCTCGCCGAAGAAGATCATCCTGGATCTGCGCGACCACGCTTTCGCCAAGGCGTCGTACCTGCTGGCCGGCTCGGACGCTGCCCGCGAGTCCCTGGCGGACGCGGATAAGGTCGAGGCCGGGCGGCCGATCGTCGGGGATGCTGAGGCACGCGGGGTCATCCACCCGGACGAGCTGTGGTCCTGTACCAACTGCGGCGCGTGCGTTGAGGAATGCCCGGTCGACATCGAGCACATCGACCACATCGCCGGCCTGCGGCGGTACCAGGTGCTGGTGGAGTCCGCGTTCCCGGCGGAGGCGGCGACCATGCTGAAGAACTTGGAGAACAAGGGTGACCCGTGGGGGATGGGAGAGTCCAAGCGGGCGGACTGGATCGGCGAACTCGACTTTGAGATTCCCGTCGTCGATGGGCAGATCGGCGACGACATCGAGTACTTGTTCTGGGTTGGCTGCGCAGGCGCGCTGGAGGACCGGGCGCGCAAGACTACTAAGGCGATCGCCGAGCTGCTGCACACGGCCGGAGTGAACTTCGCGGTGCTCGGGCCGGCCGAGGCGTGCACGGGCGACCCGGCCCGCCGGATGGGCAACGAGTTTGTCTACACCATGCTGGCTCAGCAGAACATCGAGACGCTGAACGAGGCCAAGGTCCGCAGGGTCGTCGCTAGCTGCCCGCACTGCTTCAACACGATCGGTAACGAATACCCGCAGCTAGGCGGGAACTACCAGGTGATCCACCATACCCAGCTGCTAGCCCAGCTCGTTGCCGACGGCAGGCTCACCCCGGTCACGCCGGTCGAGGAGAAAATCACCTATCACGACCCCTGTTTCCTCGGCAGGCACAACCGGGTCTTCACGGCGCCCCGGGAGATCATGGAACACGTCCCTGGCGTGCGTGCTCAGGAGATGCACCGCTGCAAGGAACGCGGCTTCTGCTGCGGCGCCGGCGGCGCCAGGATGTGGATGGAGGAGCGGATCGGCAAGCGGATCAATACCGAGCGGATCGACGAGGCGCTGTCCACTGACCCGGATACGATCTCGACCGGCTGCCCGTTCTGCCTGGTAATGCTGGGCGACGCGGTGAGTGCCAAGAAGGGTGCCGGCGAGGCCAAGGAAACGCTGGAGGTGGTCGACGTGGCCCAGCTGCTGGCCCGGTCGATGGCATCCCCGGCAGGAGCGCGCGCCATCCAGGAGTCCGGACCGTCGGCGGTGGCCGGCCGGGCCGAACGGGGCGGAGACGACGGCCTTGGCAGGCCCTCCGCGGTCGCCGGCCGGGCCGAACGGGGCGAGGGCGACGAGAGTGGCGGACCTTCCGCGGTTGCCGGCAACGACGAGAGTGGCGGACCTTCCGCGGTTGCCGGGAACGACGAGCTGGATAGGCCCGATCGTCCCTAGATGGACTCGCGGCGCGTCGCCTCTTTCAGCGACGGTGGCTTCGCCGTCGCGATCATGGTGCTGGTCTTCAACCTGCGCTCATCGCCGCGTTCGTCTCGGCGGTGGCCGCGGTGGTCATGTTCGGGCTGCTGGCCGTCTATTGCATGTTCGAGCACTTGCCGACTCCGGCGGGTGCTCCCGACCACCCGGACCGCAGCGGGTGGCGATGACAGGGTTGCCTGGCGCAGCCCGTTCCCTTCTCGTTCGTTACATGCGCTCAGGCACGGGGATGCCCAGCAAGCCCAGCCCGGTGACTAGCACTCGCAGGCTGAGCGCGCAAAGCGCCAGCCGGCTCTGCCTTACCTCGGCGTCGGCGCCGAGTACCGGGCACTGCTCGTAAAAGGTCGTGAACGCGCTGGCCGTATCGAACAGGTAGCCCGCTAGCCGGTGCGGCTCGGCCGCCTCGGCGACCGCGCTCACCGCGCGGCCGAACCCGGCGAGCTGCAGTGCGAGCGCTCGCTCGGCCGGCTCGGTGAGCAGCACGGCTCCGCCCACGTCAGCTGGGTCGAGGCCCGCCTTGGCAAAGATCGAGCGGATGCGCGCGGTGGCGTACTGCAGGTA
>JASHSO010000065.1 GCA_030038715.1 Streptosporangiaceae bacterium | reverse complement strand
AGCGCATCTGGTAGGCCTCGTCCAGCACGGCCCACGACCACGATCCAGACTTCAGCGTCGCCCACTTGGCCGCGGTTCCCGCGATGACAGCGCAGCCCGAAAGGTCAGCCACATCCGTCGACACGATGACGGCGGCGTGCGGTGTTACGCGCGGCGACACTCGGTAGTCCTGACCGGACAGCCGCCCGATCGACAGCTCGCAGGCCGCACGGGCGAGCCGGTCCACGAGGTCATCTACTTGCTCGTTGGTCTGCGCGACGACCATCACTTGCGGCTCGCCGCCACAGGCCAAGGCGAGCGCGGCACGTACGACCAGAGCCGACTTCCCGGCGCCCGGCGGCGAGTCGACTACCACCGCGCGCTGCCCCGCGGGCAGCAGCGCGATCACCTCGTCGGCCGCCGCGACAGCGAGCTGGGCGGGGGTCATGACCACTCCTCCACCGCGTCCTCGTCGGCCGGGACGAGCAGCACCGGCGGACCGCCGTGCGTCCACGGCGTCTCCGCCGCGGGCGGGAATTCGGCTGGCGGCTGGTAGTCGTCGGTCAGCGTCGAATAGCAGACCCATTCGCCCACCATGGGGACGCTGCCCGGCGAGGCCACCAGGCTGCGCCCCATGCCGCCGGCCAGCTCCAGCACGACTCGCGACGGCTCTCCGGCCGCGGCGACCACCGATACCACGCGTGCCCCCTGGCCGGCCCGGGAGCCGTCCGACAGCACGGTGCCGGGCTCGATCAGCGCCGGATCTGCGGTCTGGACCGTGATCCTCGGCCGCAGCCTCCGCCGGGGACCGGAAGAGTCCACGCGGCCCGGCTCGGCGGCGACCACGGCTCCGGCGAACGACTCGCCGGACATCCGGTACTCGGCCATGACGAGCGGGTCATCGAATGCCCGCTGCGCTGCGTAGACGGCCTGGGCGCGCTCCAGCCGGGTCAGCCGCCGAGCGGCCGCGACGGCAGCGTCGCGGCGCGGTTGCGGAACGCCGCCGTTCCGCAAGTAGTCGTCATATTCCGTGAACGCGTCCTTGTCGGCGTCCCACCGCCGCTGCACGTGGCGGCCAGCCGGCAGTGAGCGCAGCAGGCCGACGGCGCGCCACATCAGCTCCCACGTCGGTTCGAGCTGGCCGGCCACCACCCGTTCTAGCTCGGCGTGGGCCCGTCGGCGCGCGGTCTCCCCGGCCGCCCTGGCACGTGCCTCCAGCAGCGCCGCCAGCACCTCGTTGTCGAAGCCCGGGTCGGTAGCCGGGCCGGCTGGCGGCCAGGTTAGCGGGTCCTCCGCGGCGGCTGCCGCGGCGGGGCCGTCCAGGCCGGGCGGCGGGTCAATCCAGCCCATCAAGGCGGCAAGGTTGAGGTCCTCGATCTCACTCTGCCCGCTGGCCCAGTGCAGGGACAGCGCATCGGTCACGGCCAGCAGCAGGCACGACCCGGGCTGCTCGGCGTGCTCAGCCAGGAACGACAGCCAGCGACCGAGCTCGGGCACGGCAGGGTGCACGGGGAACTCACCGTCCGGCCGACGGAACCGGGTCGACCGCCCCAGCAACCGGACGAAGCTGATGCCCGCGGGATTAGGAACCAGAAGCTGGGGCGCGTCGGCGAACCGCCTGCGCATCTCGCCGCGCCCGGCCGACACCTCCTCGGTCGCGCCGCGGAAGCGGTCCAGGTAGGCCAGCACGATCAAGGCCAGCTCGGCAGCGAAGGCGAAGCGCTCGTCCCGGTTTCGCGGCTCGCCGACCACGAGCAGCCGCGGCGCTGACGGGTCTTCGCCCACCAGCGCCGCGAGCGGCGCGTTCGCCTCGCCGGCCATGGCCAGCGGGATGAACACCAGCGGCCGGTCACCGACGTGCACGTGAGCGACCGTCGTGATGCGCTGGGCCCGGCCAGCCGACCGGGCCGCCGCACGGGCCAATGAGGTTAGCGCGCTCACCCGGCCGCCCCGAGCCCGAGGCACTCGTCCCGCAGCCGCGCGGCCGTCCGCAGGACCTGCGCGGCATCCGCCTGATCCAGGGCGGGCTCCACCTGGCCGCGGGCAAGCTGCAGCGCCGTGTCGACGTAGTCCACTCCGCCGAGGTCCTCGCGCACCGAGCGGCCGAGCGCTGCGGTCGTCGCCACCGACTCGTCCCGGCAGAACCGGCACATCTCACAGCTCGCCAGGCACTCCGGCATGTACCTGGCAGGCACTGCACCCAGCGCGTCCGCGAGCTCCACCGCAGGCCGCCGGGCCACGCCGCTATCGTCCACGTCTAGGTCGAAGCTGACCCAGCCGGGCAGCATCTCGACCAGATCGACGATGAGGTCCAGCCTGGACAGCTGCCGCCGCAGCACGCTGAGCTGCTTGCGCACGTCCAGGCGGGCGGCAACGGGACGGTTGGAGAAGTTTTCCGGGCAGACCAGGATCACCTCGTCGGCCACCATCGACGCGGGCTCCGTGCCCGCCTCGGCCAGCAGCTCGCGCAGTGCCAGCACGTACACCGCCGACTGGATGGCCGCCGCCGCGACCTTGTCGGCGTCGGCTTGTCCGTCGATGGCGGCGAAGGACTTGATCTCCACCACATGGAACTGGCCACGCAGCCGGAACGCGATCAGGTCAGGCTCCAGGTACGCCGGACGGCCGCCGACCACAAGACGCAGCAGCGGGTGATCGAACAGGGTCCCCGCCTCGTCGTCCGAACCCGCCGAGCGCATCAGTAGCTGCCGGGTCCTGGCATGCCTGAGCTGTAGGCTGGCGTTCCCCGCGACGTCTCCTAGGTCGTCGTAGCTGGCCTCGGGGATCGGCAGGCCGAGCTTGTCACGCAGCAGCCGCAGCAGCTCGGCGCAGCCGTCGGCCTTGACCTGCGCCTCGAACGCGTTGCCGCGCGCGATCGCGAACCGCGACTGGCCGAACTGAGCCGGGAACCCCACGCACGCGGCGAGCCTGGCCTTGTCGATGCCCGCGGCGTCCAGGATCGCTCGCCGCCCGCAGCCCGGGTTGCTGGTGAGGGCGGCGATCGTCCGCGCGTTGTGCGCACGTGGCGGCAGCGGGCCACGGATCTGGGCGAGGCGGGCCTCGGTAACGTTCACGGCTAGGCACCAGGAAGGGAACGGGGCGGAGCCACCTGCATCCGGTACCCGAAGAGCTGACCGGTGTCATCGAGCTGAGCCGCCGCCCGGCTCGCTGCGGCCTTGCGGTGCGCGGTGTCCCGCTCCTCGTGCACGTCGAGCTCCGCCCGCGCCGCCCGCGCTACCCGGTCGGCGTCCGCTGGCCGGGCGCCAGCCGACGCGCCCGGGATGTTGAGGGCGAACCGCCACAGCAGCCGCAAGGCCCCGCTTCCGGGGTCTTCCAGCCGCCGGACGCCTTCTGCTACTCGGATCGCGGCCATCAGGTAATCGACGCGCGGGCTCAGCGGTCCGATTACCCGGCGGTCCAGCGGCCAGGTGGAGACGACCAGCAGCCCGCGCATCGGGCCGAGCAAGTCAGCGGTCAACGCCGCGCAGATGTAGTACGCACGCGCATAGGGAGCCGCCCGGAACGAGCGCTCCTCGTCCCGACGCAGGCTGGTAAGCCGGGCGGCGACCAGCGGGCCCGAGAAGAACGCCTCGTGCACGGCGACGATCAGCCGCGGCGCGGCCGGCACGCCGATCAAGGTGAGCACCTGATGCACCTGCTCCCGGATCGGCAGCAGCTGCCCGGCTCGTGCCGACCCGTCCTCGCCAGCACCCTCGATTGCCGGGGCACCCTCCCCCAGGCCAGCCGCCACGTTG